>NZ_QTKI01000766.1:0-889 GCF_010820945.1 Rhodopseudomonas sp. BR0C11 | reverse complement strand
CCGGCGGCGAGCAGCTTGGCGAGCTGTTCGATGGTGGTCTCGGTGATATGGCCCGCCGGAAGCATGACCCACACGGCGCGCGGCGCGTCGAGCTTGCGCACCAGCTCCTCGAGCCCGCCGGCCCCGGTCGCGCCCTCGCGCGTCAGCGCTTCGACCGCTTGCGGGTCCCGGTCGTACACCACGGCATGATGGCCATCCTTCATCAGGCGCCGGACGATGTTTCCGCCCATCCGGCCGAGGCCGATCATGCCGATCTGCATGCGCAAGTCTCCGTGATTTCTTATGGGCTGTGCGCGGTGGCGCAGTCCCAGTGTCGGTTAGTTACTCCTCGATCTCTCCGTCATTGCGAGGAGCGAAGCGACGAAGCAATCCAGATGCCTTGCTCGGAGCCTGGATTGCTTCGCTTCGCTCGCGATGACGGCGAGATGTCGTCTCACTCCAGCGCTTGTTTGATCGCCGCGCCGAGCGACTTCAGCCCGGCGCCGAGATCGCCCTTGAGGTGAACCCGCAGGGCGCGGCGGCCGCGTTCGGTGAGAACGTCGAAATCGCCGCGCGCCTGCGCCGCTTTGATGACGCCGAAGCTGGCGGTCTGGCCCGGCACCGGCAGGTCAGCGGCATCGTCGGCGGTGATCTGCAGGAAGACGCCGCTGTCCGGTCCGCCCTTGTAGGCCTGCCCGGTCGAGTGCAGGAAGCGCGGGCCGAATTCGGCACAGGTCGCCACCCGGCGCTGGTCGCGGACGCGCAGCCGGATGTCTTGCAGCGCGTCGATATGCGCGGCGTTGCGCTCGATGTAGGCGAGCAGGGCGAAATAGTCGCCGGCATTGACGCGCGACAGATGCGCCTTCAGCCAGGATGCGACCGTGCCGTCGGCACCCGCCTTGCGCAGCGC
>NZ_QTKI01000765.1:0-893 GCF_010820945.1 Rhodopseudomonas sp. BR0C11 | reverse complement strand
CCACCCCGCCTAGCACCGGCTGATGCAGACTGCGATCGAGAACGGGCTGCACGCCTCGCCGTGGACCGATCCACGCAAGGGTGCGCATGTCGCCCGCGCGGCGCGGTTCTATCTGCACAGCCAGATCGAGGCCGGCCACGGCTGCCCGATCAGCATGACGTTCGCGGCGGTGCCGTGCATCAGTCTGCAGCCCGACGTCGCCAAGCAGTGGCTGCCGAAGATCCTGGCGCGCAGCTACGACGCGCGGAATGTGCCGGTCGATCAGAAGCAGGGCATCACCATCGGCATGGCGATGACCGAGAAGCAGGGCGGCTCGGACGTCCGCGCTAACACCACCCGGGCGATCCCGATCGGCGCCGGCGGACCGGGCGGCGAATACGAGCTGGTCGGCCACAAGTTCTTCGTCTCGGCACCGATGTGCGACGCCTTCCTGGTGCTAGCTCAGGCGCCGGGCGGGCTGTCGTGTTTCCTGGTGCCGCGCTGGAAGCCGGATGGAGCCAAGAACCCGCTGCAGGTGCTGCGGCTGAAGAAGAAGATGGGCAATGCCTCGAACGCCTCGAGCGAGACCGAGCTGCGCGGCGCGCTCGGCTGGATGATCGGGCCGGAAGGCCGCGGCGTTGCCACCATCATTGAGATGGTGGCGATGACCCGGTTCGATTGCATGATCGGCTCGTCGGCGATCATGCGGGCGGCGCTGTCGCAGGCGATCGATCATTGCCGGCAGCGCAAGGCATTCGGCCGGCTGCTGATCGATCAGCCGATCATGCAGAACGTGCTGGCGGATCTGGCCCTCGAAACCGAAGCGGCGCTGGCGCTGACGATGCGGATCGCCCGCGCGCTCGACCATCGTGGCGACGAGCAGCAGGCGCATCTGATCCGGATCGGTTCAGCGA
>NZ_QTKI01000764.1:0-900 GCF_010820945.1 Rhodopseudomonas sp. BR0C11 | reverse complement strand
CAGGAGGACGCGCGTGAACGATCTCGATTTCAGTGGCCAGCAGGTGCTGGTGGTCGGCGGTTCGAGCGGCATCGGCAACGGCATCGCGCAGGCGTTTCGCACCCGCGGCGCCAAGGTCTGCGTCACCGGCACGCGTGCGGCGCCGTCGGACTACTCGGCTGAAGACGGCAGCCATTTCGACGGACTGACTTACGTGCAGCTCGACGTCGGCAAGGCCCAGGCGGTCGACGCGTTCGCGCCGCCGATCGAGCGGCTGGACATTCTGGTGCTGGCGCAGGGTGCGGTGATCTATCGCCGCGGTGAGTTCGAGATGGACGGCTTCCGCCACGTGATGGAAGTCAACCTGATGAGCCTGATGGCCTGCGCGGCGAAATTCCACCCGCAGCTCAAAGCGGCGTCCGGCAAGCTGATCATCGTGTCGTCGACTGCGGCGTTCCACGCCACCAAGGGCAATCCGGCCTACAACGCGTCGAAGACCGGCGCTTACGGGCTGACCCGGACGCTGGCGCAGGCGTGGGCCGAGGACGGCATCCGCGTCAACGGCATCGCGCCGGGCTTGGTCGATACCAAGATGACCAAGGTTACCACCGACAATCCGAAGCGGCTTGCCGGCGCGATCGAAGGCATTCCGATGAAGCGCCTCGGCACGCCCGAAGACATGGCCGGCGCCGCGCTGTTCCTGGCGTCGCCGCTGTCGGCCTATGTGCTCGGCCAGACGCTGGTGGTCGACGGCGGGCTGATTTTGTAACGGCGCGTCAGCCGCGTTGCGGTCATTGTGATGAGATACGCGGGATGGTCCCGCGTATCTCGACGCCAACGTCAGCGGAAGATCGAGAAGAAGCCCGACGCGCTCGGCGGAGGGGCGCGGCGGCCTTGCTGCTGCGGCGGGCCCCCGCAGCC
>NZ_QTKI01000763.1:0-903 GCF_010820945.1 Rhodopseudomonas sp. BR0C11 | reverse complement strand
GAGCTTTCCAGAGGCTCAACGTATGGAGTTTAGATTGCTTCGTCGCTTCGCTCCTCGCAATGACGGTGGACGTGCGGGAGGCAAGCTACCACATCGACGCCTTGGCGCGTTCCGGCCAGGCGCGGTCGTAGGCTTCGCCGCCGACGCGGCCTTCGGTCATTGAAGCGAGGATTTCGCCGGGCGTCGGCAGCGATTCCTGTGCGACTTGCTTGCTTGGGTCCCACAGGCCGGAGCGGATCAGCGCTCGGCCGCATTGGAAGTAGATTTCCTCGACCGTCATCACGATCACAGTACGCGGCGCCTTGCCTTCGACGTCGAACGACATCCGCAAGGCCTCGTCGGCGGTGACGTAGCCGCGGCCGTTGATGCGCAGCGCGTTGATCGAGCCGGGGATCAGCAGCATCAGCGCGATGCGCGGATCGCGCACGACGTTACGCAGCGAGTCGATTCGGTTGTTGCCGCGGCGGTCGGGGATCAGCAGCGTGGTGTCGTCGTGGACACGAATGAAGCCCGGCACGTCGCCGCGCGGCGAGCAATCGAGTCCTTCGGGTCCGACGGTGGCGAGCGCTGCGAACGGCGACTTCTCGATCAGCGTGCGATAGGGCGGCGTGATCCAGTGCGCCACCTTTTCGGTGGAGGCGTCGTTCGGCACGCCATAGATCGCCTCTAGCGCCTCGACCGTGTCGAGCGCAGGGAAGGCGGTGCGGGGAGCGTCAGGGCTGCGGGCGTCCATGGCGGATGATCTCCAACAAGTCTTGGGCGTGGGCGATCGGATCGCCGACATTGCTGATGGTGACGTCGGGATGCGCTGCAACGCTGCGCCCGACGCGGTCGGTGATGCTGCCGTCGCTGGCGCGAGCCCGCGCCGCGATCCGCGCCGCCAGCACCTCGGCCGGCGCCGTG
>NZ_QTKI01000762.1:0-920 GCF_010820945.1 Rhodopseudomonas sp. BR0C11 | reverse complement strand
GTCGCACACCAGGCGCAGTGCCACCGACTGCACACGGCCGGCGGACCGCGCGCCCGGCAGCTTGCGCCATAGCACTGGGGAGAGAGTAAAGCCGACCAGATAGTCGAGCGCCCGGCGCGCCATATAGGCGTCGACCAGCGCACCGTCGATCTGGCGCGGGTGCTTCATCGCGTCGGTGACCGACTGCTTGGTGATGGCGTTGAACACGACGCGCTCGACCTGTTGGTCCTTCAGCGCACGCTTCTGCTTCATCACCTCCAGCACGTGCCAGGAGATCGCCTCACCCTCGCGATCAGGGTCGGTGGCGAGGATCAGCTTGTCCGCACTCTTCAGAGCTTTGGCGATATCGTTGAGCCGGCTCGCAGCTTTCGGGTCGACTTCCCAGATCATCTGGAAGTCGGCGTCCGGGTCGACCGATCCGTTCTTCGCCGGCAAGTCGCGCACGTGCCCGAACGAGGCCAGAACCTCGTAGGACGAGCCGAGATATTTGTTGATCGTCTTGGCCTTCGCGGGCGACTCGACAATGACGAGGTTCATCGCATTCCAAGCATCAGATGAAGAGAAAAAGGCCGGTCTGCGAGACTCGCGCCGGCCAGATTGCCCGGAACATGGGTGGTGACAAGGGCGCTGTCAAATCGCCGCTCGGGCAGGACGCCACATATTGCGACTACCTGGGCCTGAAGTTCACAAAACATAAACCTAGAGATGTGCAACCTATGCGTGTATATCGCCCTTCATCCATCCAATTTGGGGTGGATCGATTCCGCCAGGAATGGTGCCCCAATGTCACCGCCGTCCGACAGCAAGAAGAGCTCCCGTTACAGCCGTCCTGGCGACGGCGGCCCCGTGGAAGCAGCCCAATACCTGTCGGAAGCGACAGGTCAACTGATTCAGGTCGCCCAGGCGCATCGCCTCGACAC
>NZ_QTKI01000761.1:0-926 GCF_010820945.1 Rhodopseudomonas sp. BR0C11 | reverse complement strand
TTATTGGATCTGGCTGGCGGCGGCCTTCGTCGTCGGCGCGGTCACGCCGCTGCTCGCGCAGAAATTCGGCTGGGCGGCCGACCTCGAGAACTACTGGGTGAGCCGGGTCGGCGTCGTGCTCGCCGTGGCGCTGGTGCTGGTCGCCGCGCAACTCGCCTCCGGCAAGGCCGAGCTGCTGCTCGAAGCCGGCGTCGGGCTGGTGATTGCTTACTTCGTCGGCGGGCTGGCCGGCGGCATCGCGCCGGGCCTGCTGCCGGTGCGGTTCGAAGGCTGGTGGGTCGGCCTGTTCGCGACCGGCCTGATCCTGGCGGTGTTCGGCATCACCACGCTGCCGAAACTGGAGCCGGATCTGCGCGAGCGCGTCGCCGACGTGGTGAAGGAAGCCGGCGCCGATCCGTTGAACTTCGACGTCGCCGGGCGCGACGTGCTGCTGCCGGCCGATCTCGGCACCGACAAGGTGCGGGCCGCACTCGGCGAGCAGATCCTGAAGGTGCCGGGCGTGCGCCGCGTTGCCGATGTCGACGATCTGAGTGGCGCGGCGCTGGCCGCCAAGACGGTGGCGAAGCTGCAGGCTGAAGCCGAGGCGAAAGCCAAGGCCGAGGCGGCCGCGAAGGAAGCCGCTGCCAAGGAGGCTGCCGCCAAGGCCGCCAAGGATGCGGCGCAGAAGCATGCTGCCGCCAAGGCCAAGGCGGACGCCGAGGCGAAGGAAGCAGCCGCGAAGGCCGCCGCTGAAGCTGCGGCCAAGGAAGCCGCCGCCAAGGAAGCCGCCGTCAAGGAAGCCGCAGCCAAAGCCGCGGCGGAAGCGGCCGCCAAGCAGGCTGCTGCCGATGAGGCGGCGAAGAAGGCGGCTGATGATGCGGCCAAGCAGGCAGCTGCCAAGCCGGCCGCTGCGCCCGCGGAGGTCACGACCGCGAACGCCACCGGCG
>NZ_QTKI01000760.1:0-931 GCF_010820945.1 Rhodopseudomonas sp. BR0C11 | reverse complement strand
AGGCGAGGCAACCGCCCACGATCCCAGGCGCCACTTGTCCTGGGTGTTGAGCTCTTCTTCATCTGCCAGCAGCCGGGTCAGCCAGCCGCCCGTTTCCTCGGTCGCGAAGCTGTCTGCCAGATCGTCGGTTTTTCTGGCCATCGGATGGTCTCAAAGCCTTGAAGCGCGCAACGCGAATCAGATGCCCAACAGTATCAGGGAATTGCCGTTTTCAGGTGGGCCGCGCTTGCCGCCGGAGCCGCAAACCCGTTTCCCCTTCGTGGCAAAACCCTTTATGAGGGCCGCATCACCAGACCATGGATGTTGAAATGACTGCCAGAAACAGCCTGACGATCGTGCTTGCCGCGGGCGAGGGCACGCGGATGCGATCTTCGCTGCCGAAGGTACTGAACCCGGTCGCCGGCCGCTCGCTGCTTGCCCACGTGCTGAGCGCGGCGCCGCATGGCGAACGCGATCGGCTCGCGGTGGTGATCGGACCGGATCATCAGGCGGTCGGCGACGAGGCCAAACGAGTCCGCTCTGACGCGGCCATCCATATCCAGGCGCAGCGGCTCGGGACCGCGCATGCGGTGCTGGCGGCTCGCGAGGCGATCGCCCAGGGCGCCGACGATCTGCTGATCGCGTTCGGCGACACCCCGTTGATCTCGGCCGAGACGTTCGCCCGCCTGCGCGAGCCGCTGCACAACGGCTCGTCTCTGGTCGTGCTCGGTTTCCGCGCGGCCGATCCGACCGGCTATGGCCGTCTGGTGGTCGAGCACGGCAAGCTGACGGCGATCCGTGAGCAGGCGGACGCCAGCGCCGATGAACTGAAGATCACGCTGTGCAACGCCGGCGTGATGGCGATCGACGGCAAGATCGTGCTCGACGTGCTCGACAAGATCGGCAACGCCAACGCCAAGGGCGAGTACTACCTGACCGATGCGGTCGGGAT
>NZ_QTKI01000759.1:0-935 GCF_010820945.1 Rhodopseudomonas sp. BR0C11 | reverse complement strand
GCTGCTCGACCGGCAACACGCCCTGCATGGCAAGGCCGCGCAGCTCGACGAGGCCGGCGTCGGGCCGGCCGGCGAGCTTGTCCGCAGCCGGGGCGCCGATCCCCATGCCGAACACGGCTGCACCATTGCGCAAGCCGAGGAAGATCGTGCCGGGATTGGCGCCGAGTGCCAGCGCCTCTTTGATCGTCAGCTCGGCCCGTGGGCCATCGGGTTCGTGCTTCACCAATAGCGAATCGCGATGCACCACGAAGGCGCGGGTGTCGCCACGTTCTTCCATCGCCATCAGCTTGGTGTCGTTGCCGCGCAGATGCGCGGCGCGGTCGAGCACGTGGGTGACGAAAGCGGGCTGGCCGAGCGGGAAGGGCATGCTCATCGGTTCAGCTCAGCCAGATCTTGCGGCGGAGCAGATTGATGAACTGCTGCACCTCTTCGGGATCGTGCGCCAGCGGCGGCATCACGCCCCACACCGGTCGCGGCCAGGCCACGTCGCTGGAGCGCCGCGCGATGATGTGGATGTGAAGCTGTGGCACCAGATTGCCAAGCGCTGCGACATTGAGCTTGTCGCATTTGGTGACCTCCTTGAGCGCCCGGCTCACGCGGGCGATCTCGGTCATCAACTGCGCCTGGGCCACCTCGTCGAGGTCGATGATCTCGCTGACGTCGGGCCGGCGCGGCACCAGCAGCAGCCAGGGGTAATGTGCGTCCTTGATCACCAGCACGCGGCTGAGCGGCAGATCGCCGATATTGATGGTGTCTTGTTCGAGCCGGGAGCTCAGCGACCAGTCGGAGGGGGACATTGCGGTTCCATCGGCCCGTTAGCGGAGCGTGGGCTCTTGTCTGTGGCGGGGACGGCCGCGAGGCCGCCTCGCAGTCATACCAAGCCGTCCGGACCGGCGGAAGCGCCACCTAGTCGAAGGTCCAAGGGCGGGAACAAC
>NZ_QTKI01000076.1:0-15170 GCF_010820945.1 Rhodopseudomonas sp. BR0C11 | reverse complement strand
GGCCGCCGAGGGGGTGCGAGAGAAGCGCGGGGCGGGGGCCGGCTGGATGTGGCCCTCGTGATTGATGAACACCTCGCGCGCCACCATGTGCGGATGCTTGGTGGCTTCGGACATCGTCAGCACCGGGGCGAAACAGACGTCGGTGCCTTCCATCAGCTTGCACCATTCGTCGCGGGTCTTGGTCTTGAACACCGCGGCGAGCTTCTGCTTCAGCGCCGGCCATTGCTTGATGTCCATCTGGGCGTCGTAATCGGCGTCGGTGAGCCCGGCGATCTGGCGCAGCAGCGCGTAGAACTGCGGCTCGATCGAGCCGATCGAGATGAACTGGCCGTCGGCGCATGCATAGGTGCCGTAGAAGTGCGCGCCGCCGTCGAGCATGTTGCTCTCGCGACCTTCCTTCCAGCGGCCCGCCGCGGTCATGTCGAAGAACATCGTGATCAGCGAGGCGGCGCCGTCGCACATCGCAGCATCGACCACCTGGCCCTTGCCGGACTTCGAGGCTTCGAGCAGCCCGGCGAGGATGCCGACGACGAGATACATCGAGCCGCCGCCGAAATCGCCGACCAGGTTGAGCGGCGGCACCGGCCGCTCCTTCGGACCGATCGCGGCGAGCGCGCCGGTGATCGAGATGTAGTTGATGTCGTGGCCGGCGGCCTGCGCCAGCGGGCCGGTCTGGCCCCAGCCGGTCATCCGCGCGTACACCAGCTTCGGATTGCGCGCCATCACCACGTCGGGGCCGAGGCCGAGGCGCTCCATCACGCCGGGGCGATAGCCTTCGATCAGCGCGTCAGCGCCGTCGAGCAAATTCAGCACCTCGGCGACCGAGGCTTTGTCCTTCAGATCGACGGTGACGACGGTGCGGCCACGCGCGGCGGCGCCCTGCGGCTTCTGGCCGGCGCGCACCAGCGTGATCACCTCGGCGCCCATGTCGGCGAGCAGCATCGAGCCGAACGGGCCGGGCCCGATGCCGGCGAATTCGACGATGCGGGTGCCGGTGAGCGGTCCGCTGACGTTGGCTTTCGTGGTCGGCTTGGGGGAGGCGGTCACTGTGTCTTGCACCTTGGGTGTCCATTGTTGTTGTCCGCGCGCGGCGCGGAGCGGTTGTTGTCAGGATCAATCATCATGCCCGGTGTGCTCCGGGCAAGTGACTTTTCGTCCCAGCGCCGCATGCCGCCATGCTGCGGCACCGCACAAAAACAAAGCGGCGCGCAAAGCCGCGCGCCGCTTGCCGTGAAGTGGAATTAATTAGCCTGCGGCTTGCACCGCGCGCTGCGCCATCACCTTGATCAGGTTGGCGCGGTAGTCGGAGGTGCCGTGGATGTCCTCGATCAGGCCATCGTCGGATACCTTGATACCGTCCAGCGCCGACGCCGACCAATTCGCCTTCAATGCGTCTTCGATCACCGGCACCCGCATCACGCCGTCCTGCGAGGCGCCGGTGGCGGCGGCGCGGATCTCGCCGCTCTTCAGTTTGGCGACGAACACGCCGGTCAGCGCGAAGCGCGACGCCGGATTGCGCATCTTGGCGTAGCCGGCCTTCTCCGGCACCGGGAACGAGATTGCGGTGATCATCTCGTTGTCTTCCAGCGCGGTCATGAACAGCCCCTTGAAGAACTGATCGGCCGGGATCTCGCGCTTGTTGGTCTTGACCGTGGCGTTCAGCGCGAGGATCGCGGCCGGATAGTCAGCGGCCGGATCGTTGGTGGCGACCGATCCGCCGATGGTGCCGCGATAGCGTACCGCCGGATCGCCCAGCACCGAGGTGAGATGCGCGATCGCCGGGATTAGTCGCTTCACGTCGGCATTATGCATGATGTCGTAATAGGTCGTCGCCGCCTTGATGGTCAGCGTGTCGCCGCTGGCCTCGATCCCGATCAGCGCCGGGATCTTGGCGATATCGACGAGATCGCCCGGCGCTGCGAGCCGCTGCTTCATCACCGGCAGCAACGTGTGGCCGCCGGCGAGGAATTTGGCGTCGCTGCCCTTGGCGATCAGCGCCACGGCTTCGTCGACCGAGGAGGCGCGGTGATAGTTGGTGGAATACATGGGTATCTCCTGTCAGAGATCGATTGTTTGTCTGTCCAACAAGCTCTCCGTCATTGCGAGGAGCGAAGCTCTGGATTGCTTCGCGGAGCCTGTGCCCGGACCGCGCGACGCGCGGATCCGGGTGCTCGCAATGACGGTCTTATTCGGCCGCCTGTTGCAGTTGCATCGCGTGCCACACCCGGTCCGGCGTCGCCGGCATTTCCAGCCGGTTGTTGCCGATCGCGTCGGTGATAGCGTTGATCACCGCCGCGGATGCGCCGATCGCGCCGGCCTCGCCGCAGCCCTTGACGCCGAGCGGATTGCCCGGACACAGCGTTGTGGTGTGCGAGATCTGGAACGACGGTACGTCGTCGGCGCGCGGCATCGCGTAGTCCATGAACGACGCGGTCACGAGCTGGCCGCTGTCGTCGTAGATCGCGTTCTCCAGGATCGCCTGACCGATGCCCTGCACCAGGCCGCCATGCACCTGGCCCTCGACGATCATCGGGTTGATCAGCCGACCGAAGTCGTCGACCGCGACGAAGTTGACGAACGAGGTCTTGCCGGTGCCCGGATCGACCTCGACTTCGCAGATGTAGGAGCCGGCCGGGAAGGTGAAGTTGGTCGGATCGTAGAACGCGCTCTCCTTCAGGCCCGGCTCCATGCCGTCCGGCAAATTGTGCGCCGTGTAGGCGGCGAGCGCGACCATCGGCAGCGCGATCGCCTTGTCGGTGCCGGTGACTTTGAACTCGCCGTTCTCGATGACGATGTCGTTCTCGGAGGCTTCGAGCTGATGCGCCGCGATCTTCTTGGCCTTGGCTTCGACCTTCTCCATCGCCTTGAAGATCGCCGACATGCCGACGGCCGCCGAGCGCGACCCATAGGTGCCCATGCCGAACTGCACCTTGTCGGTGTCGCCGTGCACGATCGAGACCTGGTTGATCGGGATGCCGAGCCGGTCCGCGACCAATTGGGCAAACGTGGTCTCGTGGCCCTGGCCGTGGCTGTGCGAGCCGGTCAGAATCTCGATGGTGCCGACCGGATTGACGCGGACTTCGGCCGACTCCCACAGGCCGACGCCGGCGCCGAGCGAGCCGACCGCCTTCGACGGCGCGATGCCGCAGGCCTCGATGTAGCAGGACAGGCCGATACCGCGCAGCTTGCCTTCGCTCTTGGCCTTGGACTTGCGGGCAGGGAAGCCGGCGTAGTCGATCGCCTTCAGCGCGGCGTCGAGCGACGCGTTGAAGTCGCCGGTGTCGTACGCCATGATCACCGGGGTCTGATGCGGGAATTGGGTGATGAAGTTCTTGCGCCGCAGTTCGGCCGGATCGACCTTAAGCTGCCGCGCCGCGGTCTCGACCAGACGTTCCAGCAGGTAGCACGCTTCGGGCCGCCCGGCGCCGCGATAGGCGTCGACCGGCGTGGTGTTGGTATAGACGCCCACCACCTCGGTGTAGATCGCCGGGATGTTGTACTGGCCGCTCAGCAGCGTCGCGTACAGATAGGTCGGTACCGACGACGAGAACAGCGACATGTAGGCGCCGAAATTGGCGTAGGTCTTGACCCGCAGGCCGAGCATCTTGTTGTCGGCGTCGAACGCCATCTCGGCTTTCGACAGATGATCGCGGCCGTGCGCGTCGGTGACGAAGGCTTCGTTGCGGTCACCGGTCCACTTCACCGGGCGGCCGGTTTTCTTCGAGGCCCACAGCGCCACCATCTCTTCCGGATAGATGAAGATCTTGGAGCCGAAGCCGCCGCCGACATCGGGCGCCACCACCCGCAGCTTGTGCTCGGGGGCGATGTTGTAGAACGCCGACAGCACCAGACGCGCGACATGCGGGTTCTGCGAGGTGGTGTAGAGTGTGAAGTGCTCTTCGGCCGGATTGTACTCGGCGACAGCCGCGCGCGGCTCCATCGCGTTCGGCACCAGCCGGTTGTTGGTGAGCTCGATCGAGACGACGTTGGCGGCCTTGCTGAACGCCTCGTCGGTCGCCTTCTGGTCGCCGATCTCCCAGTCGTACACGATGTTGCCGGGCGCTTCGGGGTGAAGCTGCGCTGCGCCATCGGCAATCGCCGCCTTGATGTTAGCGACCGCGGGCAGTTCCTCGTAATGCACCACCACGGCCTCGGCGGCGTCGCGGGCGAGGTTTTTGCTCTCGGCGATCACCACCGCGACCGCCTGGCCGACGAAGCGCACCGTCTCCGGCGCCATCGCCGGCCACGCGCCCATCTTCATCGCCGAGCCATCCTTGGAATGGATCGCCCAGCCGCAGATCAGGTTGCCGACCTTGTCGTCGACGATCTGCTGGCCGGTGAGCACATCGATCACGCCCGGCATCGCCTTGGCGGCATCGAGTTCGATGCCGGTGATCTTGGCGTGCGCGTGCGGGCTGCGCACGAAATGCGCATAGGTCATGCCCTGCAGCTTGATGTCGTCGACATAACGGCCGCGACCGGTGATGAAGCGGCGGTCTTCTTTGCGCGCAACGCGCGCGCCGATACCCTCGATGCCCATGTGCAATTCTCTCCCTTCGACTGCTTTGGCCGCGCGGATTCGGAACGTCGCGGGTCGCAGCCATCATGCGAACGTGTGGTCGGCGACGAAACGGCAGGCGGGCAGGCGGCCTATTCGGCGGCCTGCGCCACATTCATGCGGGAGGCGGCGTCGAGCACCGACTTGACGATGTTATGATAGCCGGTGCACCGGCAGATGTTGCCTTCGAGCTCGTGGCGCACGGTCTCTTCGTCGAGATTGCCGCCGTAGCGGTGCACGATGTCGATCGCCGACATGATCATGCCGGGCGTGCAGTAACCGCACTGCAAACCGTGATTGTCGCGGAACGCCGCCTGCATCGGATGCAGTTCGTCGCCCTTGGAAATGCCTTCGATCGTGGTGATGTTGGCACCGTCGACCTGGCCGACCAGCGTCGTGCACGACTTCACCGCACGGCCGTCGATATGCACCACGCAGCAGCCGCATTGGCTGGTATCGCAGCCGACATGGGTGCCGGTCAGGCCGAGGTGATCGCGCAGCAGATGCACGAGGAGTGTTCGATCCTCGACATCCGCCGTCACGAGCTTGCCGTTGACGGTCATTGAGACTTTGGACACGCGTCAGTCCTCCCGATGAATTTTTAATTGTTCCAATTAGAAGCGCGGCAGCCGGACTTTGCAACTGGGATTTTCGCCGCTCGGAGTGGTGCGAGCGTCAACCATCGATGACGGTTTGGTGACCGCAGCAAACTACGCGGTTCGTTGCCATGCCGGATCACCCTGGCGGCGCCAGCTGGCTGTTAGCTGGAACAGGAACTTGAAATTTGCACGGCTTACGTTGCGGTGCAGCGAAAGGAACTGTGCAGTGCACCGGCTGAATGGCAGCCGATGCATCTAAGGTGAGGCGCAATCGATCAGGCGTTGTTCGCCGCGTGCAAAAGCGCACGCACCGAAGCCGTGGCGACGTCGGGATCGATCCCGGTGCCGAACACCGTGCGGCCATCGGAGGTACGGCATTCGACATAAGCGGCGGCCTGCGCGGTAGCGCCGGAGCCGATCGCGTGCTCCTGGTAGTCCGCGACGTCGAGCACCGGACCGCCGGCGTCTTGCAGCGCTGCCACTACGCCGGAGATCAGGCCGTTGCCGCGGCCCGACAGCGATCGGACCTTACCGTCGATCGCGATACGGCCGATGAACGTCCGCTGCCCCACCGGCCCGGTCTCCTTGTAGTCCACCAGCGCGAACCGGTCGGTCGGGCGTTGCAGATAGCAGCCGGCAAAGCACTGCCAGATGTCGGAGGTGTTGAGTTCGCGGCCGAGATCGTCCGCCAGTCTCTGGACATGCGTGCTGAAATCCGCCTGCATCCGCTTGGGCAGCTTCAATCCCTTGTCCTGCTCCAGCACCCAGGCGACGCCGCCCTTGCCGGATTGCGAATTGACGCGGATGACGGCCTCGTAAGTTTCGCCGATGTCCGCCGGATCGATCGGCAGATACGGCATCTCCCACTGACCGTCGTTGCGCTGCGCGTGCGCGGCGAAGCCCTTGCGGATGGCGTCCTGATGCGAGCCGGAGAACGCCGTATGCACCAGCTCGCCGGCGTAGGGATGCCGCGGATGCACGGGCAGTTCGGTGCAGTGCTCGACCGTGCTCACCACCTCGCGCAGCGCCTGGAACGACAGCCCGGGGTCGATCCCCTGGGTGTAGAGGTTCAGCGCCAGGGTCACGAGATCGACGTTGCCGGTGCGCTCGCCATTGCCGAACAGGCAGCCTTCGACCCGATCCGCGCCGGCGAGCAGGCCCAGCTCGGCGGCCGCAACCCCGGTGCCACGGTCATTGTGAGGATGCAGGCTGATGACCACGGACTCGCGCCGCGAGATCTGGCGGCAGAACCACTCGATCTGGTCGGCATAGACGTTCGGCATCGCGACTTCGACGGTCGCCGGCAGGTTCAGGATCGCCGGCCGCTCCGGGGTCGGCTGCCAAACGTCGAGCACGCGCTCGCAGATCTCCAACGCAAAGTCTGGCTCGGTGAAGCAGAAGGTTTCGGGCGAATACTCGAAAGTCCAGTCGGTTTGGGGACGCTTCAAACTCTCGTCGAGCATCGCCGTGACACCTGTGATCGCCAGATCGACGACGTCCCGCCGCTCCATACCGAACACCACGCGCCGGAACAGCGGCGCCGTCGCATTGTAGAGATGCACGATGGCGCGCTGCGCGCCCTCCAGCGACTCGAAGGTCCGGGCGATCAGGTCGGTGCGCGATTGGGTGAGAACCTGGATCGTCACGTCGTCGGGGATCCGGTCGTCGGTGATCAGGCTGCGGACGAAATCGAATTCGGTCTGCGAGGCCGACGGGAACGCGACCTCGATCTCCTTGAAGCCGATCGCGATCAGCATGTCGTAGAAGCGCTGCTTGCGCTCGACCCCCATGGGATTGGCCAGCGACTGATTGCCATCGCGCAGGTCGGTGGACAGCCAGCGCGGTGCTGACGTCAAACGACGGGACGGCCATTGCCGGTCCGGCAGGCCGATGGGCGTGACGAAGGGGCGGTATTTGGTTTCGGGATTTTTCAACATGATCGATATCCGTTGCGCGCGGAAGAAAGGTCAAAGCGGGCACGGCTGGATACGGCCGCCAGGCTGCCGTCAGTCCCGGCGACCGCCAGTAAGTCGAAGCGCAACGGACAGAAGCTGGTCGTAGTGAGCCGGCAGGGCGCGGGTGCTCGGACCGCAGGTCTCGACAGCCGCCGGCACCGCGTGAAGCGGTCGGGCAGGACTGGGGACGATAGGGGCGATCGAGAACACGGGGTATCCACGGACCTCTGCGGGACTGTCCCCCTTACTTAAATCAAGACACTTGTGATAATCTCGCGCGGAAAGATCAATCATCGTCGCGAAAGGATCAGGTGGGACGATGCGGGCGCAGGCGGTCACCGATCATGTTGCCGTCGTCAGCCAGGATGCGCCGCGCTTCGCCAGTCGCCGTCATTCCCATTCGCAGGCGCAGTTGATCTACGCCGTCACCGGCGTCGTCTCCGTCACCACCGCCGATGGCACCTGGGTGGTGCCGCCGAGCCGCGCCGTGTGGGTGCCGGCCGGTGTCGAACACGACACCAGAAGTCATTCGGCCGTCCAGTTCCGCTCGCTGCTGATCGACCCGGCGGAGGTTGCGGGACTTCCGGTCGTCTGCACCGCAATCGAAGTGACTCCTTTGCTGCGCGAACTGATCCTGCGGCTTGTCGCCGTTGCGGACGCGCCCGGGCGCGTGGAACTCAGGGACGTTGTCACGCAGCTCCTGCTGATGGAACTTGCGAGCTTACCGGTCGAGCCGCTCAGTCTGCCGCGGCCTCAGCATGCGCAGTTGGCTCGGTTTTGCGACCAGATCCGCGACGAACCCGCTGCTGCTGTGTCGCTCGAACAAGCCGCTCGGGCGCTGCATATGAGCCGGGCGAGCTTCATGCGGCTGTTTCAGCGTGAAACCGGAATGAGCTTCCTGCGCTGGCGGCAGCAGGCGCGCTTGTTGCACGCCTTGTCGCTGCTCGCCGAAGAACAGTCGATCCTGAACGTGGCTCTGGCCTGCGGCTACGATAGTCCGAGCGCTTTTTCGGCAATGTTTCGCCGTGTCCTCGGAAAATCACCAAGTGAGTACTTCGCCCCTGTTGGACTAAAGTCGGTATCTTGAGCGCCGCGCCCCGGTTTACGCGGCCTTAGACAATGCCGCGTAGTTTCGGAGTACCCGGTACGGTTCCGGGGTAAGTCGTTTTCGACGGGGTAGATCAAGTGAGTGGTACGACAGCCGCCGGAGCGCGGGATAAATCCTTTGCGCTGCCGGCTTTGCGCTTTCGTGGCAAGGTGACGCTGGGCTTTGCGGTGGTGCTCGGTATCACCGCCATCAGCATGGGGCTGGCCTACCTCGGGTTCGAACGAGTCTCGGATGGCGTGGTCGCCTACCGTGACGGCGTTCGGCAGTCGGATCTTGCCCGCAACATCGACCGCGAGATGGTCGGCTACGAGGCGCGTGCTCGCTACTACGTGCTGACCGGCAAGGAAGACGATGCCAAAGCGGCGCTTGCCGCCGAAGCCCGCCTCAAAGACGCGATCGCCGCGTCGCTGCAGGGCGCCACCAAACCGGCGCAGCGCGAGGCGCTGACGCGCCTGTCCACTGAGTTCACCACCTTCACCAAACTGTTCGCCGACATCGTCGCGCTGAAGACCGACAGCGCCCTGGTGATTCAGAACGGGGTGACCCGCGGCGGCCTGAACCTGCGCTACAAATTCGACGACCTGGTAAGCGCGGCCAGCGACCGTGAAGATTCCAGCGCCGAACTCGGCGCCAAGCGCGCCGCCGAGCAGTATGCCGGCGCGATGACGCTGGCGAATACGTTCACGATCAATTCCAGCATTCCGGTCGCCGACAACGCGCTGGCGCGGCTGAAATTCGTCGAAAACTCACTGAACATCGTCAAGGCCGACGGCGAGATCGCCGCAGCCGTGAATGAGATCTTCACCATGCTGGGCGAGTACCGCCAGGCGTTGGTCAAGCTCTCCGACAACGTCAAGGCGATCGACGCCAAGGGCGCCACCATGGTCGGCTCCGCCGCGGAGATCATCCGCGCTGCCGAAGCGATCAAGGCCGACCTGCTCGCCGATCAGCAGCGGCTCGAGCGGGAGTCCGACGCAACCGTCACCACCACGGAACGGATGGTGGCGATGCTCGGCATCGGTGGCTTCCTGCTCGGTGCGGTGCTGGCGGTGCTGCTCGGCCGCGGCATCTCGCGTCCGATGCAGGCGATGTGCGCGGCAATGCGCCGACTGGCCGGCGGCGACTTCAATGTGGTGCTGCCGGGGCTCGGCCGCCGCGACGAAATCGGCGAGATGGCGGCCGCGGTCGAGGAATTCAAAGTTCAGGCGGGCCGCAAGGCCGAGCAGGACGCGATTGTCCGCGAGCGCGAGGCGGAGGCGGGCCGCGAAGCCCGCCGTGCCGAACTGATCGGCTTTGCCAGTGAGTTCGAAAGCGCGGTCGGCGCGATTGTGGCGCATGTTTCCGATGCTGCGGCCCAGCTCGAAAGCGCCGCGGCGACGCTGACCCGCACCGCCGAAACCACCCAGTCACTCTCCGGCCAGGTCGCGGGCGATTCCCAGCAGGCGTCGTCCGGCATGCAGGCGGTGGCTTCCGCGACCGAAGAGCTGTCAGCCTCGGTGGGCGAGATCGGTCGCCGGGTCGGGCAGTCGAGCGCGATCGCCGAAGCGGCGGTGGCGCAGGCGCACGAGACCGACGACCGCATCGGCAAGTTGACCCAGGCGGCGCAGCAGATCGGCGAGGTGATGCAGCTCATCACCACGATCGCCGAGCAGACCAATCTGTTGGCCCTCAATGCGACCATCGAAGCCGCGCGAGCCGGCGAGGCTGGACGTGGCTTCGCGGTGGTGGCGGCGGAAGTAAAGTCGCTCGCCACCCAAACCGCGAAGGCGACCGACGAGATTTCGTCGCAGGTTGCCGAGATGCAGGAAGCGACCCGCGATTCGGTGACGTCGATCCAAAAGATCGGCAGCACGATCGCCGAGATCTCGACGATCTCCGCTTCGATCGCCAGCGCCGTCACCCAGCAGGACGCCGCGACGCGGGAGATCGCCAGCAGCGTTCAGGGCGTGGCGCAGGGAACCCAGCGCGTCGCCGGCAACATCGCCGAGGTCAATCGCGGCGCCGCCGAAACCGGGGCGGCTTCCGCCCAGGTGCTGCAATCCGCGCGCAGCCTGTCGTCCGAAAGTGCGCGGCTGCGCACCGAACTCGATCGATTCATGGCGAACATCCGCGCTGCCTGATCGCTTCCTTCCGCGCGCAGCCTCCTGAACTTGCGGCAGGCTGCCGCAGGTTCGGCGCGGGCATTGGAACCGTTCCGGCGCTCTCCCGTTGACCCGACGCAAATCGGTCCATCGCTTGCCGGTGGATCGCCACGTTCGGCGCTGGCGGCGTGGCACACCGCAGCCGGAGTGGGAGTGTATGGCCGACAGCGTCAGTGCCGCGATCAACGAGCCGCCGCAGGCTCCGGTCCTGGCGACCGCCGACGGCCGGGTGATCGACACCGATATCCCGGCCCGGCTCGATGGTCTGCTCTGGAGCAGCTTTCATACCCGCGTGGTCGGCGCGCTCGGAATCACCTGGATCCTCGACGGTCTTGAAGTCACGCTCGCCGGAGCACTGGCGGGCGCGCTCAAGGAAAGTCCGAGCCTGCGCTTCTCCAATCTCGATATCGGGCTCGCCAACAGCGCTTATCTGGCCGGTGCGGTGATCGGCGCGATCGGGTTCGGTTGGCTGACCGACCGGATCGGACGCAAGAAGCTGTTCTTCATCACGCTGGCTTTGTACCTCGCCGCCACCGCGGCGACGGCGACATCGTGGGACGTGATGAGCTACGCGCTGTTCCGGTTTCTCACCGGTGCCGGCATCGGCGGCGAATACACCGCGATCAACTCCACCATCCAGGAGCTGGTGCCGGCGCGCTATCGCGGCTGGACCGATCTGGTGATCAACGGCAGTTTCTGGATCGGCGCCGCAATCGGTGCAGTCTGTGCCATCGTGCTGCTCGACCCTGTGGTGATCGATCCCGATTATGGCTGGCGGCTGGCTTATCTCACCGGTGCGATCATCGGCCTCGTTGTGTTCGCGATGCGCTGGTGGATTCCAGAGAGTCCACGCTGGCTGATGATCCACGGCCAGCCCGAACGCGCCGAAGCGATCGTTGCTGATATCGAACGGCATGCACGCCATGCACCCGATCGGCCGCGCGTGCTGCCGACCATCAGGCTGCGGATGCGCACGCACACGCCGATCCTCGAAGTCGCGCGGACGCTGTTTTCGACCTATCGGCAGCGTTCGTTGGTCGGGTTGGTGCTGATGGCCGCGCAGGCGTTTTTCTACAACGCCATCTTCTTCACCTACGCGCTGATCCTGACCGACTTCTTCGGCATCCCGGCCAATCACGTCGGCTGGTACATCCTGCCATTTGCGGCGGGTAATTTCCTGGGGCCGTTGCTGCTTGGCCGGCTGTTCGACACGCTCGGCCGCCGCACCATGATCGGATTCACTTACGGTGTGTCGGCGATTCTGCTCGCGGTGTCGGGCTATTTGTTTTCGATCGGCGCACTCAGCGCGCAGAGCCAGACGATTGCCTGGATGGTGATCTTCTTCTTCGCCTCGCCGGCGGCGAGTGCCGCCTATCTCACCGTCAGCGAGACGTTTCCGCTCGAAGTTCGTGCGCTGGCGATCGCAATTTTCTACGCGATCGGCACCGGCATCGGCGGCGTCGCGGGGCCGGCGCTGTTTGGTGCGCTGATCGACACAGGTTCGCGCGCCAGCGTATTCGCCGGCTATTTGTTCGGCGCGGTGCTGATGATGGGCGCAGCCGTCATCGGCTGGCGCTATGCTATCGCGGCTGAGCGCCGCTCCCTCGAACAGGTTGCGCGGCCGCTGGCCGCTACAGAGGATACTTGATGACGACGAAGATCGAACAACCGTCCAAGCCGGCCACCTCAAATCAGGTTCCGGTTCCGGGCGCCTTGGTCCCGCATCTCGATAAGTGTGCATTGTTGCTCGATATCGACGGTACGCTGCTGGACCTCGCGCCGACACCGCGCGTAGTCTGGGTGCCGCCGGAGCTCGAGCAAACGCTGAAAAGTCTGCTCAGCAGAACATCGGGGGCATTGGCTTTGGTCAGTGGCCGCTCGATCAACGACATCGACCTGATTTTTGCGCCGATGCGACTGCCGGCGGTCGGCGGCCATGGCGCAGAGATGCGGTTGTCGGGCAATGGCGACGCGGTTGCGACGCAAGCGCCGCCGCTCGATCCGGAACTCAAGAGCCGGCTTGCTGCGATTGCGCGCATCAGTCCTGGTATCTTGTTGGAGGACAAGGGCTACTCACTGGCGCTGCATTATCGTCTCGCACCGCACACTGAGAAAGCAATTTACGAGTCAGTTGCGGCGATTCGCGCTGAGCATCCCGATGCGCCGCTCGAAGTGTTGCCTGGCAAGGCTGTGTGCGAAATCAAACATTCAGGCTTCACCAAGGCAACCGGCGTGCTGGAACTGATGAAATACGCGCCATTCAAAGGCCGCCGGCCGATTTTCATTGGTGATGACGTCACCGACGAGACGGTATTTGCAATCATGCCGGAACTCGATGGTCTCGCATTTTCAGTTGGACGTCACAGCGAACTCACCGCTGGTCACTTCGATGAGCCGCGAGATGTGCGCAATTGGCTCGCACGTCTGCTCGAACCGAGCAGTTAGTTCGCGTGTTGAGTACGGTTCCGGACCAAAAAACATCGCAAAACGCTTAGTTCTCAGAAAAGTTCCAGACTTGCCATGGAACGATCACGATGAATGGATGTTAATCTCCGCAGCGTCGCATAGACGCACCAGACAGTTGGGGAGTCGGAGGGAAACGTGAACCTGGTCGTGGTTTCGAACCGAGTTGCCCGAGCGTCGGGAAACGAACCGATGACGGGAGGGTTGGCAGCAGCGCTGCTGCCGGTGGTGGAAAAATCCGGAGCGATCTGGGTCGGCTCCAGCGGTCGGGTTCGTGATGGTGTTCATCGCGAACCTTTCGCCGAGATCGAGCCGCTCGGCACTGGCGCTCTCGCGATGCTCGATCTGCCCGCCGCGCATTACGGCGGTTACTACGAAGGCTTTGCCAATTCGGCGCTGTGGCCGGCGCTGCACTCCCGCCCGGATCTGATCCGGGTTTCCCATGATGATTATCGATCCTACCGCGAAGTGAACGCCTTCATGGCGCGGGCGCTGCTGCGCTTTCGCAAGCCGGACGCGGCGTTCTGGATCCAGGATTACCACTTCCTCGCGCTCGGTGCGGAACTGCGCCAACTCGGCGTCCAGCATCCGATCGGGTTCTTTCTGCATACGCCGTGGCCGTCACGGGCGACCATCGGCTGCGTGCCGCATCACCGCGAACTGATCGAGGCGATGCTGGCGTACGATCTGATCGGGTTCCAAACCGAAGAAGACCGCGGCAACTTCCTCGGCTACGTCGCCTCCGAACTCGGCTTGAAGGTAACAGGCGGCGTCGTGACAACCGCGCACGGCACCACGCGCTGCGACGTGTTCGCGATCAGCATCGACGCCGACGCATTCGCCACCCAGGCGCAGAAGGCGATGACTCACCCTGAGGTGTCACGCCTCCGCAAGAGTCTGCACGGCGAGAAGCTGGTCATTGGTGTCGATCGTCTCGACTACTCGAAGGGTCTGATCAACCGGGTCAAAGCGTTCGACAAGATGTTGAGCGACCGGCCTGCGTTGCAGCGGGCGGTGTCGCTGCTGCAGATCGCGACTCCGTCCCGCGGCACGATCGAGGCCTACGGCAATCTGCAGGGCGATCTCGCCAAGCTGGTCAGCGACGTCAACGGCCGGCTCGGCGAGGTCGACTGGACCCCGATCCGCTATCTCAACAAGGGGTATCGCCAGAGCGTGCTGGCTGGCCTCTATCGCTCGGCTCATGTCGGACTGGTCACGCCGCTGCAGGACGGCATGAACCTGGTGGCGAAGGAGTACGTCGCCGCGCAGAACCCGATTGATCCCGGCGTGCTGGTGCTGTCGAAGTTCGCCGGCGCCGCCAACGAGCTCGATACGGCCCTGCAGGTGAACCCGCACGACATCGACGGAATGTCGCGCGTGATCGCCACCGCGCTGGCGATGCCGCTGACCGAGCGGCGGCTGCGCTGGGAGGCGATGATGGCCAAGCTGCGCGACAACAGCATCCGCCGCTGGTTCGCGGATTTCGTCGCCTCGCTGGAAAGCGCGCACGCCGCCAACCGCAGCGTCGGACCGATTCCGCTGGCGCCCCCGGCGCAGCCGTCCTCGATCATGATGGCAGGCGGCTGGTCGCGTCGCACGCCCCGGGCCGTTGGCGGCGCCGTGCTGCAATAAGCGCGCGGGGCGTCGCCGGAGGGGCGAGGCGGATCTGGCCGTCCGCCGCCACCGGCGATCCGATCCAGCGCGCCTCGCTCCGGCGGGTCGTCGACGATCCGTCCAGGGCTATTTTCGGCAATATTTGACGTGAAATCCGCCGCCGGTTGGCGCAACCGCTTGCCAAATCCGCGCGGCGCGGTCATGAGAGGGCACCCGGAGAGGTGGCCGAGTGGTTGAAGGCGCACGCCTGGAACGCGTGTATACGGGAAACTGTATCGAGGGTTCGAATCCCTCTCTCTCCGCCATTTCGGCCCCGGTGCCGGTTTTTCCTCCATCGCTGTTCTGATGTCGGCTCGTTCCCGGGCGCTTGATGCGTTTGCCGGTGGCGCCCGCCCGACCACGGTCTGCGCGCCATCTCCCGCCGGTGATGCCTTGCGAAAAATTTCGCCCCCTTTCCGACCTAGGAACCTTCCGAGGGCGGGCGCGTCTCCTCCTGAGAACGGAAAATCGAGGGCCCTCCCGCCACTTTTTTACGGACCCGGCCGACGAATGGAGCCGAGTTCCCAATTCCTGCTTTGCGGAACACCCTGAAAAGTCGTTTGATTTCAGTGGCTTCGACGGGGCGAATTTTGAATTTCGCGAAACCTTCATTTTCCGCTTGCGGACCCGGAAGAGGGGGGCTATAGAAACACCCACACGCCGCCCGCGGGTCGGGCTTCTCTCTCTTGGCTC
>NZ_QTKI01000758.1:0-942 GCF_010820945.1 Rhodopseudomonas sp. BR0C11 | reverse complement strand
TGCCTCCACCGCGCGGCCCTTGAGCGCGAACAGGCCGCGGGGGCGCTTTTGGATGAACAGGATGATCAGCACCAGGATGGCGATCTTGCCGAGCACGGCGCCGGCCTCGCGCAGCGGGAAGGCGTGGGTCTCGGTCCGGATGCCGGCCTGCTGCGCCACCTTCAGAAAATCGACACCGTCCTGCCGGGTGAGGTTGGCGACCGAGACGAGCTGGCGTTCCTCCCACAGCAGGTCATACGGAAAGCTCGGGATGTCGCTCATGTGGATGCCGGCGCACACCACGCGGCCGCCTTTGCGCACCGCCTTCAGCGCCGCGGGCACCAGGCTGCCGACCGGCGCATAGATGATCGCGGCATCGAGCGGCTGCGGCGGCAGCTCCTCCGAGGCGCCGGCCCACACGGCGCCGAGGCTGCGGGCGAAGTCCTGAGCGGCGCCATCGCCGCCGCGGGTGAAGGCATAGACCTGCCGCCCCTGCCAGCGCGCGACCTGCGCCACGATGTGCCCGGCGGCGCCGAAGCCGTAGATGCCGAGCCGCTCGGCGTCTCCGGCGATCACCAGGGAGCGCCAGCCGATCAGTCCGGCGCACAGCAGCGGCGCAATCGCAACGTCATCGCCGGCCTCGCCGAGCGGAAACGCGTAGCGCGCGTCGGCGATGGCGTGAGACGCAAAGCCGCCGTCGCGGGTGTAGCCGGTGAACAGCGGCGCGTCGCACAGATTCTCCATGCCGCTTCGGCAGTAGCGACACACCCCGCAGGTGTGGCCGAGCCAGGGAATCCCGACCCGGTCGCCGATCTGATGGCTGGTGACGCCTGCGCCGACCGCCGCGACGCGGCCGACGATCTCATGGCCGGGAATGATCGGATAGCGGATGTTCGGCAATTCGCCGTCGACAACGTGGAGGTCGGTGCGGCAGACGCCGCAGGCACTCACCGTAACCAGCAC
>NZ_QTKI01000757.1:0-944 GCF_010820945.1 Rhodopseudomonas sp. BR0C11 | reverse complement strand
GTTCGGCAACGGCCGCGGCGGCAAGCTCTACGCGCAATACCAAGAGCGGCTGAAGATCCTCAACGCCGCCGATTTCGGCGATCTGCTGCTGGAAAACATCAGACTGTTCCGCGAACACCCCGACGTGCTGCGGCAGTATCAATCCCGATTCAAATTCATCCTGGTCGACGAGTATCAGGACACGAACGTCGCGCAGTATCTCTGGCTGCGGCTGCTGTCGCAGACGCCTTCGCAATCGTCATCCCCTTCCCCATCGTCATTGCCGGGCTCGACCCGGCAATCCATCCCTTCTTCGCAAGACGATGGATCACCGGGTCTCGACGCTGCGCGTCGGCCCGGTGATGACGACCGAGGGAGCAACGATGTCGTTGCCCAAACCTCGCCCCCCAAAAACATCTGCTGCGTCGGCGACGACGATCAGTCGATCTATGGCTGGCGCGGTGCCGAGGTCGACAACATCCTGCGGTTCGAGCACGACTTTCCCGGCGCCAAGGTCATTCGCCTGGAGCGCAACTATCGCTCGACCGGCCACATCCTCGCCGCCGCCTCGCACCTGATCGCGCACAATGAAGGCCGGCTCGGCAAGACGCTGCGCACCGAAGACGTCGACGGCGAGATGGTCACCGTCACCGGCGCTTGGGACTCCGAAGAGGAAGCCCGCGCCATCGGCGAGGAAATCGAGCAGCTGCAGCGCCAAGGCCATGCGCTCAACGAGATCGCTATCCTGGTCCGCGCCTCGTTCCAGATGCGCGAGTTCGAAGACCGCTTCGTCACCCTCGGCCTGCCCTACCGGGTGATCGGCGGCCCGCGGTTCTATGAGCGCGCCGAAATCCGCGACGCGCTGGCTTACTTGCGGGTGATCAACTCGCCCGCCGACGACCTCGCCTTCGAACGCATCGTCAACGTGCCGAAGCGCGGCCTCGGTGACGCCACCGTGCAGATGC
>NZ_QTKI01000756.1:0-974 GCF_010820945.1 Rhodopseudomonas sp. BR0C11 | reverse complement strand
AACAACTGGTGAAGATCGACCGCAACTGGATTCCGGGCGGCGAAGGCAGCCTGTATCTGCGGCCGTTCATGATCGCCAGCGAAGTGTTCCTCGGCGTCAAGCCGTCGGCGGAGTACATCTTCTCGGTGATCGCCTCGCCGGTCGGCTCGTACTTCAAGGGCGGCCCGGCCCCGGTGTCGATCTGGGTGTCGGAGACCTATACCCGCGCGGCGGTCGGCGGCACCGGTGGCGTCAAGTGCGGCGGCAACTACGCCGCCAGCTTGCGCGCCCAGGCCGAAGCGATCGAGCGCGGCTGCGACCAGGTGGTGTTCCTCGATGCGCTCGAGCGCCGCTACGTCGAAGAGCTCGGCGGCATGAACGTGTTCTTCGTGTTCGACGACGGTTCGCTGTCGACCCCGCCGCTCGGCACCATCCTGCCCGGCATCACCCGCGACTCGATCATCACGCTGGCGCGCGACGCCGGCCGCGTGGTCCGCGAGGAGCCGTACACGATCGATCAGTGGCGCGCCGACGCGGCCTCCGGCAAGCTCAAGGAAGCGTTCGCCTGCGGCACCGCCGCGGTGATCTCGCCGATCGGCAAGGTGTGCTCGAACCACGGCGACTTCACCATCAACGGCGGCCAGGCCGGCGAGGTGGCGATGGGCCTGCGCAAGCAGCTCGTCGACATCCAATACGGCCGCACGCCGGACAAGCACGGCTGGATCCGCAAGGTGATCTGAGCCACCCCTCGACGAGTCATTCCGGGGCGCTGACGAAGTCAGCGACCCCGGAATCTCTCTTTGGTAACAACCTCGATCCGACTGCTGAGTAACCTCTCCCGCTTGCGGGAGAGGTCGACGCGCGAAGCGTAGCGGATGAGGGCACTCCTCTTCGCGGATCGCTGGCTCACTGCCTGGGGCGCCCTCACCCCGGCCCTCTCCCGCGAGCGGGAGAGGGAGTGCGCCGTGCTCGGGGCGCATGCAATGCGCCTACGC
>NZ_QTKI01000755.1:0-974 GCF_010820945.1 Rhodopseudomonas sp. BR0C11 | reverse complement strand
GTTGCAGGTCAACGGGCTCACCAAGCACTTCCCGGTGCGCGGCACCGGACTGTTCGGCGGCGCCAAAACGGTGCGGGCAGTCGACGACGTCACTTTCTCGATCGCAAAGGGCGAGACGCTGGGCATCGTCGGCGAGTCCGGCTGCGGCAAGTCGACCACCGCCCGGTTGTTGATGCACCTGATGCCGGTGACGGCCGGCGAGATCATCTTCGACGCGCGGCAAGTCGGGCGCGAACTCAGCCTACGCGAGCTGCGCCGCGGCATGCAGATGGTGTTTCAGGACAGCTATGCCTCGCTCAATCCGCGGCTCACGATCGAGGAATCGATTGCGTTCGGCCCGAAGGTCCACGGCATGAGCGATGCCAGCGCCCGTGCGCTGGCGCGCGAACTGCTCGGCAAGGTCGGCCTTCGGCCGGAGAACTTTGCGCATCGCTATCCGCACGAAGTGTCTGGCGGCCAGCGCCAGCGCGTCAACATCGCGCGCGCACTCGCACTGTCGCCCCGGCTGGTGATCCTCGACGAGTCGGTCTCCGCACTCGACAAATCGGTCGAGGCACAGGTCCTGAACCTGCTGGCCGACCTGAAGCGCGAATTCGGCCTGACCTATCTGTTCATCAGCCACGATCTCAATGTGGTGCGCTACATCTCCGACCGCGTGCTGGTGATGTATCTCGGCGAAGTCGTCGAACTCGGCCCGGTCGACGAAGTGTGGGACGCGCCGGCGCATCCGTACACGCGGGCGCTGCTCGCGGCGATGCCGTCGTCCGATCCAGATCGTCGCACTGAGGTTCCGCCGATCACCGGCGATCCGCCGAACCCGATTGATCCGCCGGCCGGCTGTCGTTTTCATCCGCGCTGTCCGTTCGCCGAGGCGCTATGCTCGCAGGCCAAGCCGAAGCTGTCGTCGATCGGCGACAGTGGTCATCAGGCCGCGTGCTCCATGTCGATCCCCGGCTCGGGACACAGCCGCGCCC
>NZ_QTKI01000754.1:0-975 GCF_010820945.1 Rhodopseudomonas sp. BR0C11 | reverse complement strand
AGGATCGGCAGTCCGAACGGCAACGGCAGTAGCGCCAGCCCGGCGATCGGCACATGGACGGCGAAGATGAAGCCCATCGCCTTGACGAGGTTGTCGTAGATCCGCCGTCCGAGCCGGATCGCCTTGACGATCGAGGCGAAGTCGTCGTCGAGCAGCACGATCGCCGACGCTTCGCGCGCGACGTCGGTGCCGCGGCCGCCCATTGCGATGCCGATATGCGCCGCTTTCAGCGATGGCGCGTCGTTGACGCCGTCGCCGGTCATCGCCACGACTTCACCGTCAGCTTTCAGCGCTTCGACGATCCGCAGCTTCTGTTCGGGCATGATCCGCGCGAACACCGTTGCGCGGCGCAGCCGCTCGGCGAGCGCGGCGTCGTCGAGCGTGGCGATCTCTTCGCCGGTGACGCAACTGTCCGCATCGATCCCGGCCTGGCGCGCGATCGCTTGTGCGGTCGCCGGATAGTCGCCGGTGATCATCACCACGCGGATGCCGGCGGCACGGCAGTCGGCGACGGCGGCCGGCACCGATGCGCGCAGCGGGTCGGCGAGGCCGACGAGGCCGAGGAAGTCGAAGCGGAAGCCGAGCTGGGTCTCCGGCCAATCCTCGTCCGGATGCGACGCGCGCGCGACGCCGAGCACCCGCAGCCCCTCGGCCGCCATCGCATCGACGGTGCGTGAGACGTTGCCGAGCGCGGCGGCATCAAGGCCGCACATCCGCGCAATCGCCTCCGGCGCACCTTTCGCCGCCACCACGTAGTCGCTGGCATCGTCCGGGTCGCGCCAGACCTGGGTGATCGCCAGCAGGTCGCGGCGCAGCCCGTAAGCGTGGACGAGGCGGCGCGCGCCATTGCCGTTGGGCAGATGGTCGCCGGCGAGCCGGTGCAGCGCGAGGTCCATCGGGTCGAACGGATCGGGGGCGGCGGCGAGCAGACCGGCTTCCCGCAGCGGCGTGAAGCCTTGCGGCCGCGCGCCGTCC
>NZ_QTKI01000753.1:0-977 GCF_010820945.1 Rhodopseudomonas sp. BR0C11 | reverse complement strand
ATGCTGGGGGGCTGTCAAGCATCGAGCCGGCGCGCTTGTCGTGACCTGGGATTTATAATATGAGTATCATCATATAAAAACAGGAGCCCGCCGATGACGATGCTCGATGCCGCTGCGCGACCCGATCTCACAGGCCTGTTTGCGGCCGCGCAACGCCGCAGCCGCACTGTCGACTGGCAGGAGCCGGGGCCGGTCGCACGCGCCGCGATGACGATGTCGGGCCTCGAGGTGATGCAGGCGATCCGCGACGGCCGGTTGCCGCCGCCGCCGCTTGCGCGGCTGATCGGCTTCAAGATGGCCGAAGTGCATCCCGGCCGGATCGTGATGCAGCTCGATCCGGACCAGAGCCTGGAGAACACCGCGGGTCTGCTCCACGGCGCGATTGCAGCCGCGCTGCTCGACACCGCGATGGGCTGCGCGATCTCGACGCGCCAGCCGGCCGGACAGGGCTCGGTGACGATGGATCTGAAGCTCAGCTATCTGCGGCCGCTGTCGGTCCGGTCCGGCACGATCATGGCCGAGGGGCGGGTGGTGAAATTCGGCCGGCAGTCGAGCTACACCGAGGGCTTCGTCTATGACGGCGCCGGCAAGCTGGCGGTGCACGCCACTGCAACTTTTGCGATGCTCGGGGGACAGCCTGCTGCGGCGCCACATCCGCACGATTCCTGAGGTGAACCGAAACTTGAGGCAGACGCCCGCGTTCGGTGTCATAATATGATCCTGAACATGGCATGGATCGCCGATGCGCTATTCGAAGGAACATAAGCAGGAGACCCACGACCGCATCGTCCGGCGGGCGTCGGTGAAGCTGCGCGAGAAGGGCGCCCACGGCATCGGCGTCGCTGATCTGATGAAGGACGCGGGCCTCACCCACGGCGGGTTCTACGCGCATTTCGCCTCGCGCGAGGCGCTGGTGATCGAAGCGTTCAGCTACGCTATGGACCGCCCCACCGAGCGCCGGCGCCAGCTGGCGGGGG
>NZ_QTKI01000752.1:0-983 GCF_010820945.1 Rhodopseudomonas sp. BR0C11 | reverse complement strand
GGCGAGGGCCAATCGGCGTGATCGGGATCGACGATGATCGCGTCGGGCCGTTGCTGACGCCGGACCAGCGGCGTCTGCTCGACGCGCTCACCGACCAGGGTGCGCTCGCAATCGAGCGTGTGCATCTGGTCGAGGACATGGACCGGGTCAAGCGCGATGCCGAATCCGACCGGTTGCGTCAGGCGCTGCTCACCTCGATTTCGCACGATCTGAAGACGCCGCTCGCCGCGGTGCTCGGCGCGGCAACGACGATGCGGGATCTGGCGCCGCATCTGAGCGATGCGCAGCGGACCGAACTGATCGGCACCATCGTCGAGGAATCCGAACGTCTCAACCGCTTCATCGCCAATCTGCTGGACATGACCAAGCTCGAATCCGGTGCCGTGGTGCCGAACAGCGCGGCCCACGATCTCGGCGAACTAGTCGGCGCCACGCTGCGGCGCGCGACGTCGATCCTGGCGCAGCACACGGTGAAACTGGATCTCGGCCAGGATCTGCCGATGATCGAGGTCGATCCGGTGCTGTTCGAACAGGCGCTGTTCAATCTGCTCGACAACGCTGCCAAATATGCACCGGCCGGCAGCGCGATCGAGCTTCGGGCTGTGCAGAGCGGCGGTCAGGTCGAGCTCCAGGTCCGCGATGAAGGTGAGGGGATTCCGCCTGCCGAGTTGGAAACCGTGTTCGACAAATTCTATCGCGTACGAAAGGGCGACCACGTCCGGCCCGGAACCGGCCTCGGCCTGGCGATCGCACGCGGTTTCATCGAAGCGATGGGCGGGCGATTGTCGGCTGGCAATCGCTCCGATCGCAGCGGTGCCGCGATGACCATCCGTCTTCCCGTCGCATCGCGCCGCGATGCTTTGATCAGTGCAGCGTGAGTGCCATGGCGATTAAAGTTCTGGTCATCGACGACGAACCGCCAATTCGGAAGCTGCTGCGGATGGGCCTTGGAAGCCAAGGCTACGAGGTGATCGAAGCCAGCA
>NZ_QTKI01000751.1:0-992 GCF_010820945.1 Rhodopseudomonas sp. BR0C11 | reverse complement strand
GCCGCCAGGGGATGCTGGTGCAGGTCGTCAAGGAAGAGCGTGGCAACAAGGGGGCGGCGCTCACCACCTACCTGTCGCTCGCCGGCCGCTACGCTGTCTTGATGCCGAACACCGCCCGCGGCGGCGGCATCAGCCGCAAGATCACCTCGGCCCAGGATCGTTCGCGGCTGAAGGAAGTGGTGCAGGACCTCGACGTGCCGGAAGGCATGGGCGTGATCCTGCGCACCGCCGGCGCCTCACGGACCAAGCCCGAGATCAAGCGCGACTTCGAATACCTGATCCGGATGTGGGAGACGGTGCGCGACGTCACGCTGAACTCGCAGGCGCCGAAGCTGGTCTATGAAGAAGGCTCGCTGATCAAGCGCTCGCTGCGCGATCTCTACAACAAGGAGATCGATGAAGTGCTGGTGGCCGGTGAAGCCGGCTATCGCGAAGCCCGCGACTTCATGCACATGCTGATGCCGTCGCAGGTCCGCGCGGTGAAGCTGTATCGCGACGGCCAGCCGCTGTTCTCGCGGATGGGCGTCGAGAGCCAGCTCGACGCGATGTTCTCGCCGACCGTGCAGCTTCGCTCCGGCGGCTACATCGTCATCAACCAGACCGAAGCGCTGGTCTCGATCGACGTCAACTCGGGTCGCTCGACCCGCGAGCACCACATCGAGGATACCGCGCTCAAGACCAACATGGAGGCCGCCGAAGAAGTCGCCCGCCAGCTCCGGCTGCGCGACCTCGCCGGCCTGATCGTCATCGACTTCATCGACATGGACGAGAAGCGCAACAACCGCGCAGTCGAGCGCAAGCTCAGCGACTGCCTGCGGCAGGATCGCGCTCGCATCCAGGTCGGCCGCATCTCGCATTTCGGCCTGCTCGAAATGTCGCGCCAGCGCATCCGCGCCAGCGTGCTGGAAAGCTCGACCGAGCCTTGCCCGCATTGCGGCGGCTCGGGCCACGTCCGCTCGGTGTCCTCGGTGGCGCTGCAGCTGCTGCGCGGC
>NZ_QTKI01000750.1:0-995 GCF_010820945.1 Rhodopseudomonas sp. BR0C11 | reverse complement strand
CCACGCTGGGTCTCCAAAGTCCGGGGACGGATGCGGCGAAGCTGCTCGCGCCATCCGAGCCTTGGTCCAGTCATCGAGGCGCCGGCCGGCTCGACCATTCCGCGCCTCATTGCGGTTCCCTCTATAGCACGGGAACGACCCTGCAACGAGGCGATCGATCCCCCGCAACGGTCGGCGCGAGCTATAATGCAGGGACGACAGGAGAGGCAAGGTTGCGAGAACTGCTGCGGACCAACGACGCGGTACTGCTTTCGGCGGTGGGGGCATTGCTGGACGGCGCCGGTATCGACCATCTGGTGCTGGACCAGAACATGAGCATTCTCGAAGGCTCGCTCGGGGTCATCCCGCGCCGCGTTCTGGTGCACGAGGACGATCTGCGCGCTGCGCGCCAGTTGCTGACCGATGCCGGACTGGCGCACGAGCTTCGGTCCGATGGCTGAACTGGTTGATCCGGCAGCACAAGGCCTCACCGAGGACGGCTTTCTCGGGGGCCGGCTGCGGCTGCGGCAACCTGCCGCCGGTCATCGCGCCGGTCATGATGCGATTCTGCTGGCGGCTTCGACACGGGTGAGGGCCGGCGACCGGGTGGTCGAATTCGGCAGTGGGGTCGGTACCGCCGGACTCGCGGTGGCACGCAGGATCGATGGAACCGATCTGGTCCTGATCGAGATCGACCCCAGCCTTGCGGCGATCGCCGGTGACAACGCCCGCCTCAATGGGTTGGCGGCCGCAGTCGTCTGTCTCGATATCACCGGCTCAGCCGAGACATTTGCGGCGGCCGGAATCGGCCCCGACTCGGCCGACGCGGTGCTGATGAATCCACCGTTCCATGATGCCGGCCGGCATCGGGGGTCGCCGGATCCGGTGCGGCAGGTGGCGCATCTGGCAACCGCGACTACGCTGGAGGCCTGGGTTCACGCGGCGCGGCGGGTGCTCAAGTCCGGCGGGGCGCTGACGCTGATCTGGCGGGCGGATGGGCTTGCCGATGTTCTGAG
>NZ_QTKI01000749.1:0-1000 GCF_010820945.1 Rhodopseudomonas sp. BR0C11 | reverse complement strand
GTAGTCGGCCGGCGACCCGCCGTGCGGCGGGTTACGCTTTCGGAACAGGATGCGGGCCCGGTAGTCTTCGATGTCTTCCTGGTCGAGGCCGAGTGTGATCCCGTCGGCACCGACCGCGAATGTCGGCGCGGTGTCTCCTGTCCACGTGACGCCGGAAACAACCGCAAGCGGCGTCCCCGCCTCGGCGTTGCCGGCTTTGCCGTCGGCTGCCGCGATCACATCGAATGACAGTTCGCCGGCGCCGGTCAACGATCCGCCCGCCGTAGCCAGATAGATCACCCCATCGCTACGCGCGAACTGCGCCCCAGCTTCGATCGAGATCGCAGCGGCCGTGGTCGCAACCACCTTGCCGGGGCCGGCCGGCTGCGCGGATTTGATCGGCAACCCAAATTCAGCGCCATGCAGCAGCAGGCTGTCGAGATCCGGCGCGGTGTGGGCGAACTTCTGCCGCGAAATGTAGGACAGGAACCCCATCGCCTCGGACGTCATGCCGCCGATCACCTTGGCCGAGGCATAGACATTGTTCGGCCAGATCGAGGCGTCGGAGCCCTTCAAGTTGGCGCGATAGGCCGCGCGCGCCTTCTCCACCAGCTCGCGCAGGCTCTGGATGTAGAACGACATCAGGCAATCCCACTGGGCAGATGATTGAAATCCGGCGACGCTGGCGACGTCACAGACTGCCGCCAGATATCCTCGAATCGCTGGTCATAGATCCGCGCGCCGTCGCGGCCATAGATCTGAACCGCGAGATCGCAGCGGTTGATCGCAAACTGCGCCACCGCCTGGGCTTCGATCTTCGCTGCAGCCCCTTGGTCGATCAGCGGTTGCAACGCCTCGAGCGCGAGACGTTCCACCCACTGTCGGATCTCCTCGGTCAGCGGCGCGCGCTCGAACACCCACAGCAGCGAACCGAGCTCGGTCTCGTGAAGATCGGCTCGAACATCGACGCCATCGCCTGTCTCTTATACACATCTGACGCTGCCGACGAATTAGACCGTGT
>NZ_QTKI01000075.1:0-15243 GCF_010820945.1 Rhodopseudomonas sp. BR0C11 | reverse complement strand
GGCACCGCGCCTGCCGAGACGATGGATCACGTGTTCGCGCGGGAATTTCTCCTGGTGAACCGCCGAGCGAATCTGCCCAAGGTCCCTGCTTGCAAAGCTTGCAATGGCATCAAGAGTGGCCATGAGCACTATTTAACGACCGTGCTACCGTTCGCAAGCAACCATCAAGACGCGGTGGCCGTGCTGTCGCAGATGGTGGAGCGGCGCCTGGAAAAGAATGCCAAGCTGAAGAGCCGTCTCGCAGCCGGCCATCGGCAGGAGTTGATGCTGCAAAACGGCATCTTCGTGCCGGCCATGACGTTGCCCTTTGACGGAGACCGCGTCGGGAAGCTGTTCAAGTTCATTACCCAGGGACTGCTCTATTACCACTTCAAGGTCATTCTCGATCGGCAAAAACACGGAGTGTGGGCGGGCTTTCTCAACCGGCACGGCGAGGAGATTCACCGGCAGCTCCTGTCCAAGAATGCCCGCGCTCGGGTGCAGGGGGACATCGGCGCCGGCACTTTCGCCTACGAGGGGGTGCAAGGCGTGGATTTCCCGGAGATGTCGATCTGGGTCTTCCAGCTCTTCGGCGGCATTCGCGTCGGCGGCGATGACCACGAGCCCGAAGCGATGACACGGATGGTCGGCGGCGTGACCGCGTCGCAAAGGGTGCTGCGGCTGCTGGAAGGCGCGGATTACCCTCCTGAGGCGGCCTAGCTGACTGGTCGATCCAAGAAGTTCAGCATCAGCGATGCGACTGACATGGCTTCCCGCATCGCCCTGGAAGCATGAATCTTTGCGATGGATGGCACGAACAGGCATCGGTTCTTTTGCGGGATGCTGCGCGCGACCTCCATATTCAACTTCACGCGCGCGCCTCCAGCCTGGTTGAGATCGATTCAGAAATCGTGTGCGACAACTGGAGACCCACACAAGAACATGCCGGGTTCAGCGCCATTGGCCGCTGTCGTTGCTGACTAGACCCGCGTCCCGAAATGGCGCTCCCTAGGGGAATCGAACCCCTGTTTCAGCCTTGAGAGGGCCGCGTCCTAACCGCTAGACGAAGGGAGCGTGAGGGCCGAACCAATAGCCGCGAAACCGCGCCGCCGCAAGATCGGGGGGCGGCGTTTTCCGAAATCCGTCATGCCCGGGCTCGACCCGGGCATCCATCGATACGAGATGTCCGTGCCTGTGGCGTGGATGGCCGGGTCAAGCCCGGCCATGACGGCTTTGATGGGGCAGCACATCGGTCGAAGGGAAGGCGCATGTCCTGGCGATGGCCGGCGGGACCGAACGAACGACGCCCCGCCGCCTACGGCTCGGTGGCGAAGGTCAGGCGGCCGGTGGGTTTCAGGGTTTTGGCCTCGAAGGTGCGCAGTTCGGTGGCGCCGCCGATGTCGAGGGTGACGACCACATAGTCGCCGGCGGAGGCGGTGGAGACCACGCGGGCGCCCTTCGGCAGCCGCAGCGTGTGCTCGGTCGCGGACGGCGCGCTTCCCTCGGCGCGGAAAAGCTTATAGCCGATGGCGATCAACACCGCGGCCACCGCCAGCGTCGTGGTCAGGCCCGCGATCAGCATCATCCGCCGCACCCGCGCAAACAGTGCGGCCTGCTCGGGGGTGGGGTCGGGCGTGGCGGTGTCGGTCATGCGAATCTCTGTTTGAAGGCGGCTGTTTTGGAAGGTGCGGTTGTGGGCGAAACGCCGGAAAATCCCGTGAATGTGGTGGTGGCCGGCGACGAGGGCTCGCCGCGGCTCGACCGCGTGCTGGCGGCGCGCTGCCCCGAGCTGTCGCGGTCGCGGCTGAAAGCGCTGATCCTCGACGGCCGGGTGGCGATCGCCGGCACCCCCGTCCGCGACCCCGCTTATCACGCCTCCCCGGGCGAGACGATCACAATCGACGTGCCGCCGCCGGTCCCGGCCGAGCCGGCCGGCGAGGCGATCGCGCTCGACATCGTCTACGAGGACGCCGACATCATCGTGCTGAACAAGCCGCGCGGGCTGGTGGTGCACCCGGCGGCCGGGCACGAGACCGGCACCCTGGTCAACGCCCTGATCGCGCATTGCGGCGCGTCGCTGTCCGGGATCGGCGGGGTGAGGCGGCCGGGGATCGTGCATCGCCTGGATAAGGATACCACCGGCCTGATGGTGGCGGCCAAGAACGACAAGGCGCACCAGTCGCTGAGCGCCCAGTTCGCCGACCACGGCCGCACCGGGGAACTGCGCCGCGGCTACCTCGCCTTCGTCTGGGGGGTGCCGGGCCGCAAATACGGCACGATCGACGCGCCGATCGACCGCCACCCGCATGCGCGGGAGAAAATGGCGGTGCGCCAGGGCGGCCGCGAGGCGATCACCCATTGGGAGGTATTGGAGAACTTCGCCGGCAAGGACGGCAAGCCGGTTGCGGCGCTGATCGCCTGCCAGCTCGAGACCGGGCGGACCCACCAGATCAGGGTCCACCTCGCCCATCTCGGCCATCCCCTGCTGGGCGACGACGTCTATGGGCCGCACTTCAAGACCAAGGCCAACCAGCTCGCCCCGGCGGCGCGGCGCGCGCTCGCGGAGCTCGGACGGCAGGCGCTGCACGCGTATTTGCTGACGCTGGAGCACCCGTCGACCGGCGAGGTACTGACCTGGGAATCGCCCCTGCCGGCCGATTTGGCTCATCTTCAGGCCGCGCTGATCGCGACGGAATGACGCGGCGAAGTCAGAAAACGTAAATCATTTCACCGCGTTGTTGCGGCGTAACAACGACGTGACAAGACCGTAACTAAACTTGCGCGACTAACGTATTGTATATTGCAGGTGCGTTGGGATGGCCCAACGCGGAACATCGCAGGCCGGTCGGCTTTGACACAGCGATCTGCCTGCCTGGCCGCCCGCTATCGGGGGCCTGAAACCCAATTGGAGGGCGCTGAATGGCCCGTGCTGCTACGCTCCCGGTCCTTAACGGAGAATCCGGCCTCGCTCGTTACCTTGCGGAAATCCGCAAGTTTCCGATGCTCGAGCCCGGCCAAGAGTACATGCTCGCCAAGCGCTGGCGCGAACACGGTGATCGCGACGCGGCGCATCAACTCGTCACCAGCCACCTTCGCCTCGTCGCCAAGATCGCGATGGGCTACCGCGGCTATGGCCTGCCGATTTCCGAAGTCGTCTCCGAAGGCAACGTCGGCCTGATGCAGGCGGTGAAGCGGTTCGAGCCCGAGAAGGGCTTCCGCCTCGCCACCTACGCGATGTGGTGGATCAAGGCGTCGATTCAAGAGTACATCCTGCGTTCGTGGTCACTCGTGAAGATGGGGACCACCGCGAACCAGAAGAAGCTGTTCTTCAACCTGCGCAAGGCGAAGAGCAAGATCTCGGCGCTGGACGAGGGTGATCTGCATCCCGACCAGGTCAAGCTGATCGCGACCCGTCTCGGCGTCACCGAGCAGGACGTGGTGGACATGAACCGCCGCCTCGGCGGCGACGCCTCGCTCAACGCGCCGATCCGTGACGATGGCGAGCCGGGCGAATGGCAGGACTGGCTGGTCGATCAGTCGCCGAGCCAGGAAGCCGTGATGGCCGAGCACGAAGAGCTCGACCAGCGCCGGGCCGCGCTGAACGGCGCGATCCAGGTGCTCAACCCGCGCGAACGGCGGATCTTCGAGGCCCGCCGCCTCGCCGACGAGCCGATGACGCTGGAAGACCTCGCGGCCGAGTTTGGCGTGTCGCGCGAGCGCGTGCGCCAGATCGAGGTGCGGGCGTTCGAGAAGGTGCAGAGCGCCGTCAAGGGCACCATCGCCCGCCAGGAGCAGGCGGCGCTGGAAGCCGCGCACTGATCGCACGCCGCGATAGACCGATAGCTACGAACCCCGCCCTCACCGGCGGGGTTTTTGTTTGCGCGCTCGCATCGCGCGCGGGCCGCTGCCATATGGCGGCCTTCACGTTGCGAAGCCGATGAGCCGGCTGAAAACACAGATGTAATCCCTGCAATCCTCCTTGGTCCTGAAAGGAGGAAGCCTGATGCCCCGGACCGAGGGGACGCAGCCGTCGGTCGTGAGCGCCGATTACGACGCGGCGATCAAGACAGGAAGGACATCGCGGGCGCAGGCCTGTGGCCAACCGACGCGCCAATCCTTAACACACTGTTAACCCGCCGGGTGTGGAGTGCCCGGGCGAGATTCGTCATGGGAGCCGCGCGATGGCTGACATCATGAGCGTGCTGGCGTCGGGTTATACGTCCGCGGCGCTGCAGACGCCGTCGAAGACCAAATACGTCAATGTCGATCCGGCGCTCTACAACGGCACCTGGACCGGCACCTATTCGAACACCAAGAAGTTCTCGATCACCGTTTCCGACGTGCAGGGCTTCCGCGCGCAGGTGAAGTATCAAAGCGAAGGCACGGTGAAGTATCAGAGCGTGCTGATCAAGGACGGCTCGTTCCGGATTGGCGATACCAAGTTCGCGCTCGGCAAGAACGACACCGCCTCGATCCGCAACGTCGTCACCGATCCGGCCACCGGCCAGACCCAGCTCGTCACCGGCACGGCCAAGCGAAGCTGAGGCATCGCGCCAGCGGCTGCCCCTCGGCGGCTGTTTCGAGCGCGTCACTTTCATCAGTTGCCGTCATGGCCGGGCTCGTCCGCGCCCTCGCGCGGATCACCCGCGCATGGCGTCCGCCACCGCGGCGCCGACATCGGCAATGATCTTGTTCTGCTGATCGCGCGCCACCGCCGCGCCGGTGAGACACACCGTGACGATCAGCGGCGCATGCTGAGGCGGCCAGAGCACGGCAACGTCGTTGGCAGTGCCGTTGTCTCCGGTGCCGGTCTTGTCCGCCACCGCCCAGCCGGACGGCACGCCGGCCCGCAGGCGGGTGCCGCCGGTGGTGTTGGCCTTCAGCCAAGCAATCAGTTGCGCGCGAGATGTCGCCGACAGGGCGTCGCCCAGCGTGAGCGCGCGCAGAGTCTGCGCCATCGCACGCGGCGAGGTGGTGTCGCGCGGATCGCCGGGCAGGGCTTGGTTGAGTTCGGTTTCGATGCGATCGAGCCGCGTGGTCTCGTCGCCGAGTGATCGCGCGAACGCCGTGAGCCCGGCCGGCCCGCCGAAGCTCGCCAGCAACAGATTGCCGGCGGTGTTGTCGCTCAGCGTGATCGCGGCCTCGCACAGCTCGGCGATCGTCATGCCGCCCTCGACGTGTTTCTCGGTCGCCGGCGAATAGGTGACGAGGTCCGACTTGGTGTAGTTGACCCGGCGACCGAGGCTTTCCTGCTTGCGGTCGACCCGCGCCAGCACCACACCGGCGGCGAGCGCCTTGAAGGTGCTGCACATCGGAAACCGCTCGTCGAGACGATGACCGATCGTGCGGACGCCGGCGGTGTCGAGCACGCCGACGCCGAGCCGGCCGCCGCTGCCGGCTTCGAGCCGCGCGCAGGTATCGGCGAGTGCGTCGGCTGCCAGCGCGGCGGAACTGCCGAACAGGCCTAAGCCGGCAAGCCCCGTCGCGGCCTTCATCAATTCACGCCGATCGATCATTCATCACCTGCTACGCAAAGATTTGCGCGATATGTATCAGGAGGAAACGAGGCGGTGATGCGGCCGCTTTGTCATCCAACGTGACGATCGGGCGCGCGCGCTCGCGCCGATCTGCGACAGTGCGCCTCAGGCCGCGGCCGGGCGTCTGCAACAGCACTGTCATGCAGCATCGGTAATTCGCAGTCGATGTTTCGTCATCGACCGCCTGGTGCGGATCGCACGTCGCGCCCGATCGGGACCGCGCCGGCGCGATCGCATCGCCTCCGTTCAGTTCCCACCAAGGGCCAACTCATGCGCACCACCCTGCTGACTTCGATTACTTCCGCGCTCATCGCCGTGGCGGTCTCCGCCGGCGTCGCCGCTGCCGCCGATGGCACGATCGACAACAGCGCGCTGTCGAAATCCGAATTCCGCGATCACGCTCGCACCTTCGGCCTGGTCTACACGCTGCCGCAGAACGTCAACGACGTGCTCGACAGCACCATCCGCGGCCCGCTGAAAGAAAAGCTGCTGAACGCCAAGCTCGACACCGAAGCGCAGATGTTCAACATCCCGCACGTCACCGTGGTGCACGTCCACAGCGCCGATCCGGCGACGCCGGAGAAGATGCTGGCGGCGATGCCGAAGCTGCCGCCGGTGCTCACCGTCAAGCTGAAGACGTTCTACACCACCGAAGCCGCCAAAGGCGCCGGCCGGCCGTGGTGGTTCGATCTCGGTGTTGTCAAAGAAGGCAAGAGCTTCGACGACATGATGGCGTTCAACACCACCGCGACCGCGGCGCTGACTCCGCTGCGCGACGGCCCGCTGCCGCGCTGCACCGGCCCGGTCTATGCGGCGATGGGCGACGCTGCCAAGGATCTGGTCCGCACCGTCGGCGTCAGCGGCGTCAACGTCGTCAAGGACGGCAAGGAGCTGCGCTCGCACAATCCGCACACCACGCTGGTCTACAGCATGGCCAAGTTCACGCCGGAGCTGCAGGCGCAGATGAATCAAGCCGCCAAGGAGTTCAACCAGATCCTGCCGGACGGCATCGACGCCACCTTCAAAACCGTGTCGATCGTCGAGCTCGGCTTTGCCGGCAACGTGCTGCGCGAGGTCTATCGGATCAGCCTCGAAGACGGCGCGGTGACGACCATCGCCACCGGCAAGACCGCGTCGCTGAAGTAATCGTCGTTGCCGGGCGTCCGGCACACGGCCAAGAAAAAGGGCGGCCTTGCGGGCCGCCCTTCGTATTTCAATCGATCGTCGGCGCGCTTATTCAGCGGCCATCTTGACGTCCGGCGCGGCGGCGCGGACTTCGGCGTCGACCTGCGCTTCGAACTTGGCGAAGTTCTTCTGGAACATGCCGACCAGCTTGCGCGCGGTGGTGTCGAACGCCGCCTTGTCGGCCCAGGTCTTCACCGGGTCGAGGATTTCGCTCGGCACGCCCGGCAGCGCGGTCGGGACCGCGAAGCCGAAGTAAGGATCGGTGCGGAATTCGACGTTGCGCAAGGAGCCGTCGAGCGCCGCGGTCAGCAGCGCGCGGGTGACCTTGATCGGCATGCGGTGGCCGGTGCCGTAGATGCCGCCGGTCCAGCCGGTGTTGACCAGCCAGCAGTCGACATTGTGCTTGGCGATCAGCTCGCGCAGCATGTTGCCGTACACCGACGGATCGCGCGGCAGGAACGGCGAGCCGAAGCAGGTCGAGAATTCCGGGGTCGGCTCGGTGACGCCGCGCTCGGTGCCGGCCACCTTGGCGGTGTAGCCCGACAGGAAGTGATACATCGCCTGCGCCGGGGTCAGCTTGGCGATCGGCGGCATCACGCCGAACGCGTCGGCGGCGAGCATCACCACGTTCTTCGGCTGGCCGGCGCGGCCGGTCAGCGACGCATTCGGGATCGACTCGAGCGGATAGGCCGAGCGGGTGTTCTCGGTCTTGGAGCCGTCGTCGAAGTCCGGCTTGCGGTCGATGTCGCCGAGCACGACGTTCTCGAGCACGGCGCCGAAGCGGGTCGAGGCGGCGTAGATTTCCGGCTCGTTCTCGGCCGACAGCTTGATGCACTTGGCGTAGCAGCCGCCTTCGAAATTGAAGATGCCGTCCTTGCCCCAGCCGTGCTCGTCATCGCCGATCAGCGTGCGGTTCGGATCGGCCGACAGGGTGGTCTTGCCGGTGCCGGACAGGCCGAAGAAGATCGCGGTGTCGCCGTTCGGGCCGACGTTGGCCGAGCAGTGCATCGGCAGCCCGCCATTCTCGGGCAGATAGTAGTTCAGCGTGGTGAACACGCTCTTCTTCATTTCACCGGCGTACTGAGTGCCGCCGATCAGCACGATCTTACGGGCGAAGTCGATCGCGACGACGTTTTCGGAGCGGCAGCCATGGCGCTTCGGATCAGCGCGGAAGCTCGGCAAATCGATCAGCGTCAGCCCGGGAACGAAGTTCTCCAGCTCGGCGCGCTCGGGACGGCGCAGCAGCGTGCGGATGAACAGCGAGTGCCAGGCGAGCTCGGTGTAAACGCGGGTCTTGATGCGGAAGGTCGGATCGGCGCCGCCGTACAGGTCCTGCGCGAACAGGGTCATGCCTTCGGCGTGCTTGAGGAAGTCCTGATACAGCGTCTCGAACTGCTCGGCAGTGATCGACTGATTACCACCCCACCACATGGTGTTTTCGGTGGTGGCGTCGCGCACCGTGAATTTGTCCTTCGGGCTGCGACCGGTGAATACGCCGGTGTCGGCGACGAGGGCACCGCCGGCGGACAGGATGGCTTCTCCATGCTTCAGAGCATAGTTGTAGAGCTGCGGCGCGCCGAAGTTCCAGTACACGCCCTTGAGATTCTTAAGGCCGAATTTGTCGGCGCCGTAGAGGCGATTTCTAATGCCGAGGTCCGAAGATTGAGAAGACTCAACGAAGATTTCGCTGAGAAGGGCGCCGCTCAAGTCGACGCCTTTTGCTCCAAAGAAGTTGCATTCAAATATTCTCGCGCCATCGAATGATGCTCCCGTAAGATCGGCGCCGGTAAAGTCCCAACCATCGATAACGCACCCCCTAAAAACAACGTTACGAAGGTCCGAAAATTTCAGATCTGAGCCTGGATCGAGTCCTGCAACTGACAACAAAACGTCAAACCGATCAGTTTGACTATTGAGGACCGATTCGAGTCGATCCACGACGGCGCTATCAATTAAACTCACGGAGGACCTCCAGATGGTTTTCGACGCCGCCCTTCTAGAGTGCTTTGAGCAAGAACTACGCGTTCGTCGCCAGTGCGCGCAAAACGCTCCGTTGCGGCAGAAAGAATGAGCAGTTTCGCAACGGCTTCCTTGTTTGGCTTCTCTGATGCGCTAGTCCACCACGGCTTCGAGGCAATCGGTTGAACATCCAATACCAGATCCTGGGGCCTCACCTTAACGGATAGGGAGATGGAGAACTTGCTATTAGATACGTTCAGCTCGCATAAGGGAGGAATGTCTGATTCATCTGACCTCGGCGCTCGCAAATACGTACCTTCAAGAACGTCACCGTTAATCTCCGCAATGCGCCATCGATCGTTCGGGAGCGAGCTAATACGGGAATTCCGAACCTCCACTTTTCGATCGATCGCCTTCGTGGCTAGTTTTTCGGACTTGATTTTTCCGGCCATAGACACGCTAGGAAGAATACCTTCGGCAATTCCAATGCCTAGTTTGGCGCCAGCTTCGGCAGACTGTGATACATTAAGCTCACCTTTGTCGTGCTCAATGAATGTTTCGAACAGTTTTTTCGCGACGTCTCCTAAGCGAGTGCCTTGTTCAACAGAACATCCACGGAATTGAGCCGATAGTTCGGCCTGAGCTAATTTAACCTGCACCCGCCAGGTAGGAGTACTAACCATTTGCTCAGCAAAACGAAGATCCGCCCAAACAGGGATATTCTTGCGTCTGCCTCCCTGTTGAGGTGGCCACAGTTGTAGTTCAACAATATCGATTGGTTCGGCTAAGTTTTTTGGGTTTACGAAATCGTACTCGTCAAGCGCTTCAGAGCCTTCGCGCCCAGTGTGAGCCATAAAATGGTACCTGTGCCTTGAGATTAACAAAGCAAGTTTAGCCCAACTTTCTAACGATCCAAAGTGGGCGAACCCTCAAGTATATGAGCCGCCTCTCGTCGTGCAGGCCCCAACTCAAAAGCGGTTCGACAGAAAACCATCCGCCAAACCAAAAGGGCGGCCTTGCGGCCGCCCTTTGACGATCGAACGGATGATGCGGCGCGCTTATTCGGCGGCCATCTTGACGTCCGGCGCGGCGGCGCGGACTTCGGCGTCGACCTGCGCTTCGAACTTGGCGAAGTTCTTCTGGAACATGCCGACCAGCTTGCGGGCGGTGGTGTCGAACGCCGCCTTGTCGGCCCAGGTCTTCACCGGGTCGAGGATTTCGCTCGGCACGCCCGGCAGCGCGGTCGGGACCGCGAAGCCGAAGTAAGGATCGGTGCGGAATTCGACGTTGCGCAAGGAGCCGTCGAGCGCCGCGGTCAGCAGCGCGCGGGTGACCTTGATCGGCATGCGATGGCCGGTGCCGTAGATGCCGCCGGTCCAACCGGTGTTGACCAGCCAGCAGTCGACATTGTGCTTGGCGATCAGCTCGCGCAGCATGTTGCCGTACACCGACGGATCGCGCGGCAGGAACGGCGAGCCGAAGCAGGTCGAGAATTCCGGGGTCGGCTCGGTGACGCCACGCTCGGTGCCGGCCACCTTGGCGGTGTAGCCCGACAGGAAGTGATACATCGCCTGCGCCGGGGTCAGCTTGGCGATCGGCGGCATCACGCCGAACGCGTCGGCGGCGAGCATCACCACGTTCTTCGGCTGGCCGGCGCGGCCGGTCAGCGACGCATTCGGGATCGACTCGAGCGGATAGGCCGAGCGGGTGTTCTCGGTCTTGGAGCCGTCGTCGAAGTCCGGCTTGCGGTCGATGTCGCCGAGCACGACGTTCTCGAGCACGGCGCCGAAGCGGGTCGAGGCGGCGTAGATTTCCGGCTCGTTCTCGGCCGACAGCTTGATGCACTTGGCGTAGCAGCCGCCTTCGAAGTTGAAGACGCCGTCCTTGCCCCAGCCGTGCTCATCGTCGCCGATCAGCGTGCGGTTCGGATCGGCCGACAGGGTGGTCTTGCCGGTGCCGGACAGGCCGAAGAAGATCGCGGTGTCGCCGTTCGGGCCGACGTTGGCCGAGCAGTGCATCGGCAGCACGCCCTTCTCGGGCAGGTAGTAGTTCAGCGTGGTGAACACGCTCTTCTTCATTTCACCGGCGTACTGAGTGCCGCCGATCAGCACGATCTTACGGGCGAAGTCGATCGCGACGACGTTTTCGGAGCGGCAGCCATGGCGCTTCGGATCAGCGCGGAAGCTCGGCAAATCGATCAGCGTCAGCTCGGGAACGAAGTTCTCCAGCTCGGCGCGCTCGGGACGGCGCAGCAGCGTGCGGATGAACAGCGAGTGCCAGGCGAGCTCGGTGTAAACGCGGGTCTTGATGCGGAAGGTCGGATCGGCGCCGCCGTACAGGTCCTGCGCGAACAGGGTCATGCCTTCGGCGTGCTTGAGGAAGTCCTGATACAGCGTCTCGAACTGCTCGGCAGTGATCGACTGATTACCACCCCACCACATGGTGTTTTCGGTGGTGGCGTCGCGCACCGTGAATTTGTCCTTCGGGCTGCGACCGGTGAATACGCCGGTGTCCGCGACAAGCGCGCCATCCGACGACAACACCGCTTCGCTGTTCTTCAGGGCGTGCTCATAGAGCTGAGGTGCACCGAAGTTCCAGTACACGCCTTTGAGATTTTTGAGGCCGAATTTGTCGGTGCCGTAAGCACCGTTATGCACGCCCGTCTCTTGCACGAATAGATCCTCCTCGAATCCGCGTTGTCTCGATCGCGCGATTGCCGCCAACGCGCATCACTGGCCGCGGTAACGTCAATATATACCGCCCTGATCCAGTGGGGCGACTGAATAGTGGCGAACGAGGGGTTTGCCAACCCGGCCGGCATTATTTCGTTTACCGCCGAGCGACATTGCGCTGGCTCAAGTCATTCCGTTTTGCGGGCAATGTCAGCCATGCGTTTCAGCATGTCCCGCAATGCAACAGAGTTTTCCACGCGACTTGGAAAGTCGAGCCGCAGGGTCGCACGCTCACATTGCAGATCGAGACCTTCGGGGTCGATGCCGGTGCAGCGCCAGTCGGCTTCGCCGGCGCCGAGTAGCTGCGTTGCGTACAACTTCATTGTATCTGGATGATCGGCATTGATGTGCTCGACCGCCGAAGCCTCGACCTCGAGCAGCGCCTCTGCGCCGGTCAGGTCGGTCAAGTAACGGTCGGGCGAAAGGTCGAGGATGCGGCCGAACCCGGCCACCAGATGCAGCCCCGAGCTCTCGATCTTGAACAATGAGAAATCGGCAAAGTCGATGTAGCCCTCTGCTCCGGGATGCGCCGCGAGATACCGCCGCCGCCACAGCGGCAGCTCGTCAGGGCGCGCCGCAACGACTTTGCCGACCAACATGATCCGCGCGCCCTCGAGCGGGTCTCCGGCACTGCGCTCATCCAGCATCAGCGATACCCGCGGGTCGGCCAGGACGTTGCGGGTATGGATCGCAAGGCGGGAGATCAGCAGCAGCGGCGAGCCGTCGGGATGGCTGGCGAGATTGACCAGTGAGCAATACGGCGCACCGTCTTTCTCCATCAGGGTCGCCAGCGCGCCCTCGCGGCGGCGGCGCAGCAGCGACTTGGCGAGCTTGGGGGCGCTGAAATCGGGGGTCGGCTGCATCGAACACCTGTCGATTGGAGTTCAGTTCCTGCCAAGGATTGGCAGGTTGGGCCCTTTGCAGCCCGAAAAACCGGCATATATCAGGGCCGGCTTGGCCCGATCGCGCGAATTCGGAACCGGCCACATTTCAGCCCAGCTTGCATTGCTCGTTGACTGTGCTTTCTGGGCCACCTCACACCGCGGATCGCCGAATCGTTTCGCTGTCTCGCCACGCCGTTTCGGAAAGAAGCCTCATGCCTACAATCGCTTTGGTCGACGACGACCGCAACATTCTGACTTCGGTCTCGATCGCGCTGGAAGCCGAAGGCTACCGGATCATGACCTATACCGACGGCGCCTCGGCGCTCGACGGCTTCCGGACCACGCCGCCCGACCTTGCCATCCTCGACATCAAGATGCCGCGGATGGATGGCATGGAAACGCTGCGCCGGCTGCGGCAGAAGTCCGACCTGCCGGTGATCTTCCTCACCTCCAAGGACGAGGAGATCGACGAGCTGTTCGGCCTGAAGATGGGCGCCGACGATTTCATCCGGAAGCCGTTCTCGCAGCGGCTGCTGGTGGAGCGCGTCAAGGCGGTGCTGCGGCGCTCGGCGCCGAAGGATCCGGCGGCGGCTCCGAAGGAGAACGACGCCAAGGCGCTCGACCGCGGCCCGCTGCGGATGGACCCGGAGCGCCATACCTGCACCTGGAAGAACGAACCGGTGACCCTGACAGTCACCGAATTCCTGATCCTGCAGGCGCTGGCGACCCGGCCCGGCGTGGTGAAGAGCCGCAATGCCTTGATGGACGCGGCCTATGACGACCAGGTCTATGTCGACGACCGAACCATCGACAGCCACATCAAGCGGCTGCGCAAGAAGTTCAAAGCGGTCGACGACGAGTTCGAGATGATCGAGACGCTGTACGGCGTCGGCTATCGTTTCAAGGAAATCTGATCGGGCGTATGTCGCCGGCGCTGCGGCTGACGATGTCGCTGCATTGCGCTACAATCCGCGACGCGCGCTTGGCACGTGTCGGTAACCATCGGGCTGATGGCCATTGCTAGATCGCACCTCGCCTGATCCAGATGTCCGCGACACCGACGATGATTCCTCGGTGCGCGATGAGACTCCGGTGCGCGGCCGCCGTTGGCCGCGGCCGCTCGACTGGGTGCGCCGTACCGGTCAGTTCTTCTTCACGCTCAGCTTCTCGAGCCTGACGCGGCGAATTCTGTCGCTGAACCTCGCCGGCCTGCTCGCGCTGTCGACCAGCATTCTGTACCTGTCGCAATTCCGCGCCGGCCTGATCGACGCCCGCGCCCAGAGCCTACTGGTGCAGGCCGAAATCATCGCCGGTGCGATCGCCGCTTCTGCAACGGTCGAAACCAACACCATCACCATCGATCCCGACCGGCTGCTCGACCTCAAGCCCGGCGAGAGCTACGGCCCACCGGACGAATATGCGGTGCTGGATTTCCCGATCAATCCGGAGCGCGTCGCGCCGGTGCTGCGGCGGCTGATCTCGCCGACCAAGACCCGGGCCCGGATCTACGATCGCGACGGCGTGCTGATCCTCGACAGCCGCAGCCTGTATGGCCGCGGCGACGTGATGCGGTTCGAGCTGCCGCCGCCGACCGCCGAGAAGCCCGGCATCGTCGAGCGGGCGATGATCGCGATCCGCACCTGGTTCAATCGCGGCGACCTGCCGCTGTATCGCGAGCTCGGGCCGGAGAACGGCAACGGCTATCAGGAAGTCGCGCAGTCGCTCAAAGGCCAGAAGAGCAGCATGGTGCGCATCAACGACCGCGGCGAAGTGATCGTCTCGGTATCGGTGCCGGTGCAGCGCTTCCGCGCGATCTACGGCTCGCTGATGCTGTCGACCCAGGGCGACGACATCGACCAGATGGTCACCGCCGAGCGGCTCGCGATCCTCAAAGTGTTCGGCGTCGCCGCCGTGGTGATGTTCGTGCTGTCGGTGCTGCTGGCCTCGACCATCGCGGGTCCGGTACGCCGGCTCGCCGACGCCGCCGAGCGGGTTCGCCGCCGCATCCGCGCCCGCGTCGAGATCCCGGATTTCACCAAGCGCCGCGACGAGATCGGGCATCTGTCCGGCGCGCTGCGCGACATGACGGACTCGCTCTACAACCGCATCGAGGCGATCGAGCGGTTCGCCGCCGACGTCAGCCACGAACTGAAGAATCCGCTGACCTCGCTGCGCTCGGCGGTGGAAACGCTGCCGCTGGCCAAAACCGACAACAGCAGGGCGCGGCTGCTCAGCGTGATCGAACACGACGTCAAACGGCTCGACCGGCTGATCTCGGACATTTCCGACGCCAGCCGGCTCGACGCCGAATTGCAGCGCCAGGACGCCGCGCAGGTCGATCTGCGCCGGCTGCTGACGACGCTGACGCTGGTCGCCAACGAGACCCGACTCGGCCACAACGCGCTGGTCGAGGTGAAATTCGACGGCCCGGCAGCCGATCAGTTTTCGGTGCCCGGCCACGACTCCCGGCTCGGCCAGGTGATCTCCAATCTGCTGTCGAACGCGCAGTCGTTCTCGCGCGAAGGCGGCAAGGTCCGCATCCTGTGCCGCCGCCGCAAGACCGAGATCGAGATCATCGTCGAGGACGAGGGCCCCGGCATCCGCGACGACGCATTCGAGAAGATCTTCGAGCGCTTCTACACCGACCGACCGCACCAGGGCTTCGGCCAGAATTCGGGCCTCGGCCTGTCGATCTCCAAGCAGATTGTCGAAGCCCATGGCGGCAAGATCTGGGCTGAGAACCGGGTCGGCCCGCGCGGCGAGGACGGCGAACCGACCATCGCCGGCGCCCGCTTCATCGTTCGGCTGCCGGCGACATGACCGAAGCTGTGCCGCGCACCGTCCATGCCTCCGCCGTGAAGGTCGGGGATCTGGCGGTGGTGATTCGCGGCCCGTCCGGCTCCGGCAAGTCGCGGCTGGCCTGGGCGCTGATCCTCGCCGGCCGTGCCGGCCGGGTCCCGCCGGTGG
>NZ_QTKI01000748.1:0-1003 GCF_010820945.1 Rhodopseudomonas sp. BR0C11 | reverse complement strand
CATGGCCCTGGCCGGCCACCAGCGGATTGGGGTCTTAGATCGCCGACACCACCCGCGCAATGCCGGCGGCGATCACCGCATCGGCGCAAGGCGGGGTGCGGCCGTGATGCGAGCACGGCTCGAGGGTCACGTAAAGTGTGGCGCCGCGGGCGGCCTCACCGGCCCGGCGCAGCGCTTCGACCTCGGCATGCGGACGGCCGCCATCCTGGGTCCAGCCCCGGCCGACGATCACGCCATCCTTCACCAGCACCGCGCCGACCGCGGGGTTGGGCGCGGTGCGCCCCTGGCCGCGCCGGCCGAGCGCCAGCGCCAATTGCATGAGGCGGCGGTCGGCGGAATCGCCGGCTTTGGCCGCCTTTTCGGCAGCGAGCTTCTGGCCGATCTGCTCCTCCAGGATGCGGAAGATCATTTGCGGACCAGCGCCGCCCTCGCCTCGTCTTCGTGGGACAGTTCGCCGAGCACGGCCTCGAAATCCTTGGCCTCGCGGAAATTGCGATACACCGAGGCGAAGCGGACATAGGCAACGTCGTCGAGCTTGCGCAGGTGATCCATCACGCTCTCGCCGATCGTCTCCGACGAGATCTCGGCCTCGCCGCCGCTTTCCAGCTCGCGCACGATCGCCGACACCATCTGCTCCACCCGCTCCGGATCCACCGGCCGCTTGCGCAAACTGATCTGCACCGAGCGCACCAGCTTGTCGCGGTCGAACGGCACCCGGCGGCCGTTGCGCTTGATCACGATCAGCTCGCGGAGTTGCACCCGCTCGAAGGTGGTGAAGCGGAAGTTGCAGGCGATGCACACCCGCCGACGCCGGATCACCGAGGAATCCTCGGTCGGCCGGCTATCCTTCACCTGGGTATCGAGGCTGTTGCAGTTCGGGCAGCGCATCGCTCGTTCCCTACGTCATTGCCGGGCTTGACCCGGCAATCCATCATCTTGCGAAGAAGATGGATGCCCGGGTCAAGCCCGGGCATGACGGGCCGTTGATCGTTACTGATAAATC
>NZ_QTKI01000747.1:0-1008 GCF_010820945.1 Rhodopseudomonas sp. BR0C11 | reverse complement strand
GCCGGAATGATCGCGTGCAGCCCGAACACCGCGGACAGCGCGCGATCGAGATCGAAGCCGCAATCGGACGAGCGAGGCCGGGTCGCGGCCGGGACATTCCATTCGGGGAGCGAAGGCATCCGGCGTCTCCTGTTGCGCAACACCGCGTGCAACCGGAAATATCGGGGCCTCGGGGACGATTTGCAAGCCGGCGTCACCGTGCCACGGGCGGCGGTAAGGAACGCCGGCCGACCGAGGCTCAGCCCTCCTTATGGACGCCCGAGCCCTCGACGATCTTGCGCCAGCTTTCGGTCTCCGCCGCCAGCATCGCGCCGAACTGCTTGGCGTCGCCATGCAGCGCAATGGCCCCGAGATCGGCAATGCGCTGCTTGATCGTCGGCTCGTCCAGCGCCGCATTGATCTCGCGGTTGAGCAAATCGACGATCGGCTGCGGCGTGCCGTGCGGCGCTCCGACGCCGTAGAACGAGCTGGTGTCGTAACCGGCCAGTGTGTCGCCGATCGGCGGCACGTCCGGCAGCACCGCCGAGCGCTCGCGGCTGGTGACACCGAGCGCGCGGATCTTGCCGGCCTGCGCCAGCGCGAACGACGAGGTGACGTTGTCGAACATCGCCTGAATCTGACCGCTCATCAGGTCGGTCAGGCCCGGCGCCGAGCCGCGGTACGGCACGTGCACCATCTCGATGCCGGCCATCGACTTGAACAACTCGCCCGACAGATGCAGCGAGGTACCGATGCCCGACGAGCCGACGCTGATCTTGCCCGGATGCGCCTTGGCATAGGCGATGAACTCCGCGACGTTATTTGCCGGAATATCGTTGTTGATCACCAGCACCAGCGGAATGCGGGCGATGCCGGCGACCGGCGTGATGCTCTTGGCGAAGTCGAACGGCAACGCGCGGTCGAACGAGGCGTTGATCGCATTCGCGGTGCTGGTCAGCAGCAGCGTGTAGCCGTCAGCCGGCGAATTGATCACCGCCTGGGTGCCGATCGTGCTGCCGGCACCTGGTT
>NZ_QTKI01000746.1:0-1028 GCF_010820945.1 Rhodopseudomonas sp. BR0C11 | reverse complement strand
GGAGAACCGGCATGAAAGTCGCCTTTGCCACCCCGGACCTTGCGCGCGTCGATGCGCATTTCGGCTGGGCCCGGAACATCGCGATCTACGAAGTCACCGCCGACGATTATCGCTTTATCGAAGCGGTGCAGTTCGCCGAGGAAAAGGAAGACGGCAACGAGGACAAGCTGGTCGCCAAGATCGACGCGATCCGGGATTGCGCCATCATGTACTGCACGGCGATCGGCGGCTCGGGCGCGGCGCGGGTCGTCGCCGCTCAGGTCCACCCGCTGAAGCTGGCGCAGCCGGAGCTGATCACCGATCTGATCACCAAGCTGCAGGGCGTGCTGCGCGGCGTGCCGCCGCCGTGGCTGCGCAAGGCGCTGATGAAGGGTGAAGAGCGCACGTTCGATTTTGCCGACGAGGCCTGACATGACCGAAGCCACCACTGCGCCCGACGCCGCGCTCGACTCGCTGTTCGTCAAGGAACTGGTCAAGCAGCTCCGCGCTCAGGACACCCACGGTGTCTGGGAGGGCAAGTCCGATCTGAAGCTGCTGGAGCCGTTCATCGTCGACAAGGCCAAGCGCCGCGAGATCCCGATCATGGGCGATCCGGATCCGGAGACGCTGTGGCGGCTCGAACTGTTCTACGCCGCGGTGGCGCTGTCGATCGAACGCGAGACCAGAATCATGGTGTCGCCGATGATGAAGATGCACCATGAGGGCTTCGGTCGGCTGATCCTCAGCGCCGGGCGGTTGATCGTCATCAACAAGCACATGCGCGACGTTCATCGCTTCGGCTTCGATAACCTCGGCAAGCTGGCCGAGGAGGGCGACAAGCTGGTCGCCGCCGGCAGCGAGATGATCCGCAAATATCCCGACGTCGCCAACCTCTAACGCGAGAGCGAGAACGCATGTCCGACATCGACACGCTGAAGGCCGAGATCAAGAAACTGTCCGCTCGCGCGACGACGATGAAGATGAATCTGCACGACCTGTCGGAGGAGCTGCCGATCAATTGGCAGAACATCATGACGGTGGCGCAGGAA
>NZ_QTKI01000745.1:0-1030 GCF_010820945.1 Rhodopseudomonas sp. BR0C11 | reverse complement strand
CGCAGGCACTGTGCTCGGGGACCCCCACCCCGGCCTCCGCTTCGCTCGGCCGACCCTCCCCGCAAGGGGGAGGGGTTTCGCGGCCGCCGCGTGACAAATGCTACCAGCTCGCCGTGGCCTTCATGGTCGGCACGCCACCAGCATTGGCGGTCCATAGGTCGAGGCCGGCTGCCGTCTCGTTGGCGTTGACGCTGAAGTCGGCGCCGTCGAACAGCGGCTGCACGCCGCGATAGCTGAAGGTCTTCGGCACGCTGCCTTTGAGTTTGGCGGCGAATTCGACCAGCAGCGCGGCCTGCATCGGGCCATGCACGATCAGGCCCGGATAGCCCTCGACTTTGGTGACGTAGTCGCGGTCGTAGTGGATGCGGTGGCCGTTGAAGGTCAGCGCTGAATAGCGGAACAGCAGCACCGGATCGGCGAGGTGGCTCTCGCGATGCTTGGCGGCCGGCGGCGCAGCCGCAGGCTTGGCCGGCGCTGCGGGGGCGGACGAGGGCGGCGGCACGTCGCGATAGACGATGTCCTGGCGGTCGCGGATCGCAACGCCACGGGGCGTAGTGATCTCATGATTGACGGTGACAAAGCACAGCGTGCCGGTTGAACCCTGCTTGATCGTCACGTCGCCGATCGTCGAGGTCCGGGTCACTTCGTCGCCGACCTTGAGCGCATCGACGAACTGCAGTTCGCCGCCCGCCCACATCCGGCGCGGCAGCGGCACCGGCGGCAGGAAGCCGCCGCGGGTCGGGTGGCCGTCGGGGCCGAGCTGGTCCATCGGGTACACCGGCTGCCCGAGGCACCAGTGCACGGTGAAGGGAGCGGCATCGCCGGTCTGCGGCTTGCCGATGTCGAGGAACAGCGTCGCGCGCAGTCCCTTCACAAGTTGCGGCGTGACCAGGTCGGTAGCCTGTTCGCTGCGGCCGATCCATTGCCGCAGGTGATCGATGTCGAGCGCGTCGGTCATGTTGGTCCTCGCTTACTTGCGCTTGTCGCCGATGCCCGGCACTGCGCCGTAGCGGCGCTCGTCGCCGACGCA
>NZ_QTKI01000744.1:0-1036 GCF_010820945.1 Rhodopseudomonas sp. BR0C11 | reverse complement strand
ACGTGCGCCTGATCGTCCTCACTCTGCTGGCACTGCTGATCGCCGCCGGCGTCGGCATCGGCGCCACCTGGATCACCGCGACGCGCGGCACCGATTTCGGCACCTTGACGATCGGCGCCTGGACGGCGCGGCCGCGGGTCGGCACCTCCGAGGTCGATCCTTACGCCCGCGCCGCGATCGTGCGCAGCGGTGCGCTGCCAGTCGGCGCTGGCGACGGCATCTCGTTCCTCGCCACCACCGACGACAACAAGCGCCCGCTCGACGGCCGCTGCGATGTCGAAATCAGCGGTGTCACTCCCGCCGCGCGGTTCTGGACGCTGACGCTGTACGATCCGCGGGGCAATCTGGTCGCCAATACGCTGGAGCGCTACGGCTTCACCAGCCAGGAGATCATTCGCGACGCCGAAGGCAAGTTCAGCATCCGGATCGCGGCCCGTGCCCGCGGCGGCAATTGGCTGCCGACCGGAGGCGTCGACCGCTATTGGCTGATGCTGCGGCTGTACGATACCCCGGTCGGCATCGCCACCCGAACCCAACGCGACGCGCCGATGCCGGCGGTCGCCACCGTCGGCTGCCCATGATCCGCTTCGCCATCGCCATCATTGCCGGACTGGTCCTCGGCGGCATCGTGCATCTCGTCACCGTCCTGGTGCTGCCGCGGATCGCCGGCCAGGACGCCTACGCCCGGCTGGCACCGCTGACCCAGGTCAACGCGGTGACCCAGTTGCCAGATATCACGCCCGACAACGCGCCGCTGCCGCTGCTCGATCCGGCGTTCGCGATGGCGGTGTGCCGCTACGATCTGTCGAAGGGCCCGATCAAGCTGGCGGTGCCGGTGAGCCAAGCCTACACCGCGGTGTCGTTCTACACCCGCAGCGAAGTCGCCTACTACGCGATCAACGATCGCTCCGCCGGCCGCAAGGTGATCGAGCTCGATCTGATGACCGCCGAGCAGCATGCTGAGCTGCCGGAAGATGAGGACGTCACCTCGGCCGACCGTCTGATCATCGACTCGCCCACTCCCACCGGCCTGATC
>NZ_QTKI01000743.1:0-1043 GCF_010820945.1 Rhodopseudomonas sp. BR0C11 | reverse complement strand
GGTGCGCTCGTTCGTGGAGCTGCACGGCGGCAAGGTCCAGGTCGAGTCGGCGATCGGCCGCGGCACGTCGGTGACTTGCGAATTTCCGATCGAGCCGGCCGCTCGACGCCACGCGGCCGAATGAGTGCGGTGGCGACATTCTCGGTCGCGCTCGCCAACGAGACGGCGACCGCGCGGTTGATGGCCGAGGTAGCGCTGCTGATCGGCCCCGGCGATGTCGTGACTTTGTCGGGCGATCTCGGCGCCGGCAAGACAGCCGCGGCGCGGGCGATGATCCGTTATCTGGCGGACGACGACGCGCTCGAAGTGCCGAGCCCGACCTTCACGCTGGTGCAGACCTACGATCTGCCGCCTTATCCGCTGCTGCATGCCGATCTGTATCGGGTCGAGGATCCATCCGAGCTGGAAGAAATCGGGCTGTCGCCGCTGCCGGACGGCACCGTGGCGCTGATCGAATGGCCCGAGCGCGCCGGCGCCGCGTTGCCGGAAGACCGCATCGACATCGCGCTCAGCCATCGTCCTGCGCTGGGCCCGTCGGCGCGTGCGGCGGAAATCACCGGCCACGGCAAAGCCGTGAAGCAGGTCGAACGGCTCGCCGCGCTGCGCAGCTTCATCGAGACGGCCGGCTACGCCGATGCCGAGCGCCGGCACATGCCGGGCGACGCCTCGACGCGCTCCTATGCGCGGCTGCAGCGCGGCGCCGAAAGCGTGATCCTGATGAACGCGCCGCGCCGCCCGGACGGTCCGGCGCTCTATGCCGGCAAGAGTTACAGCGCTGCGGTGCATCTGGCCGAAGACGTCCGGCCGTTCGTTGCGATCGGGCAGGGCCTGCGCGAGCGTGGCTTCTCGGCGCCTGCGATCCATCACGCCGATCTCGATGCCGGCTTCCTTATCACCGAAGATCTCGGCCGCGTCGGTTTCGTCGAGGGCGATCCGCCGGCGCCGGTGGTGGCGCGCTATCAGGCCGCCACCGACATGCTGGCGGCGCTGCACGCCAAGCCGCTGCCCGATCACCTGCCGTTGTCGACGCGCGAGAGCTACGC
>NZ_QTKI01000742.1:0-1051 GCF_010820945.1 Rhodopseudomonas sp. BR0C11 | reverse complement strand
TATCGTCCTGGGCCGGCACCACGCCCGGGGCATTTGGCGACACCGGCGCTTTGCCGTAGCCGCCCTGCGGCGCGCCGTAGCCGGCCTGCGGCTGCGTGCCGTAGTTCGGGGCGCGCGCGGGCTGTTCGGCATAGCCACGTTGAGATGTCGCGTAGTTCGGCTGTGGCTGGCCGCCCGGCCAGCGCGGCTGGCTTTGATTACCGCCGCCGATCGCTCCCGGCGGACGCAGGTCGTCGGCGAAACCAATCGCGCCGGTTTCACCGAGCGCCGCCACTTTCAACGGAAACTCGGCGCCACACACGCCAGGGCCTGAGATCGGATCGATCCGGACCAGATCCGGTCCTTCGCGGACCACGCCGGATTTCAAGCACGCGATCTCGGCCTCGGCCCGCCACGGTTCGCGCTCAGCGGTCTGAAACAGACCGCGACCGCAACCCGCAAGAGAGACGAGGACGAAGGAGCCGACGAGATACAAACGAACTCCGCGCGTCATGCGCGCACAGTCCACCAATCTGATTAAAGAGAATTGAACGGTATTGGGCGACGTTTTCTTAACCATAAGAGGCGCGCGGAACGTCGTGTCCCGCAGCGCCTCACTGTCGCCGTTGTCACCTGATCAGGCGGCGCGGACTTCGCGCAGGAAGGTATCGACCTGGGTCTTCAGCGCCTCGCCGCTGCGCGACAATTCCGACGCGGACTCGACCACTTGCCCCGCCGCGACGCCGGTCTCGCGCGCAGCTTCATTGCCGCCCGAAATGTTGCTGGAGACTTCCGTGGTGGAGCGCGCGGACTCTGCAACGTTGTGGGCGATCTCGCGCGTCGCCGCGCTCTGCTCGCGCACTGCGCTGGCGATCGCGGTGGCGATCTCGTTGATCTGCGCCACCGTACCGGTGATGCCTTCGATCGCCTGGACCGACGATTGCGTCGCCTGCTGGATCGAGTTGATCTGCGTGGTGATCTCCTCGGTCGCCTTCGAAGTCTGCTCGGCCAGCGCCTTCACCTCGGCAGCGCCCACCGCGAAGCCGCGGCCGGCATCGCCGGCTCCCGCCGC
>NZ_QTKI01000741.1:0-1055 GCF_010820945.1 Rhodopseudomonas sp. BR0C11 | reverse complement strand
CGCTCAGGCCGGTTTCCCACGAACACGGCAGAAACGAGCAATTGTCAGGAGCAGCCATGGAAACCGGCTTGGCGAAGGGAAACATGAAGCGCAGTTCCGGGCACTGCTCGGCAAGCTGGATCGTCCAGTTCGCGCCTTTTGCGTCGACGCCGTAGCCGTGGAAGACCACGTCCCACGCGAAGTTCGGCGCAACCGTCGGGGCGCCCTCTGCTGCACTGGCACCGCCGAAAATGTCATCCCAATCGCTGGTCCACAAACCTACGACCGGAGGCGCCAGAGCCAACCCGAACTGGCGCTGCGCCAATGCAGCTTGCCTTTGGTTCTGGGCGGCGATCTTGACCTTGCCCGATGTCGTCAACTGCCGCAGACGCGGTGCAAAACCGAGCCCCGCAGGGTCCGGCCGCGGAAAGGGGCGGCAGCCCTGCGCGGCAACTTGTTCGAAGCCCAACTCAAGGCAGCGCAGACAGGGGCCTGCCTCGCCCTTCAGATGATTGTAACTCGCCACGCAGAAGAATGAGCTGTCGAGCAAATACAGCAACGACGGAGAGGATCTCGATTCCAGCAGACGAAGTGCAAGATCGTAGCCGAGGTTCTGCGGATGCAGCAGAATGAGCTGATGGTTGCGATTTGCCAGCACCAAGCCGGCTTCGATCCAGAACCGCGAAATCAATCGCGCGTAGCGGACCGCCTCTCGGGCTATACGCCCATAATTCTTGCTTTTCAGCCAAAGCTGAAACTGCCAGCGCGCGGGCCGTTCCGGTTTGGCCACGATCTTGATTCGTCCTTGCCCGAGTTCGGCAATGCGCGACGCGAGGTGCGCAACAAATCGACCAGTACCGCTGTCACCTGCCGGGATTCCCGAGACGATTGCTAGCCGGGGCGGCAACTCGGAGCCGACCGTGCTGCTCATCGAGTCATCCACCTGCGCGCTCGGCTCATCACGCGCCCAACGAGCGAGACCTTTGCCGTCGGCACTCCCTCAGTTCCCTCGCGCGGGCGACCGTCATAAAACGTCGCGAACCGGCGGTTGATATCATCGCTCAACTGCAATTGGC
>NZ_QTKI01000740.1:0-1059 GCF_010820945.1 Rhodopseudomonas sp. BR0C11 | reverse complement strand
ACGTCGCCGGGGTGATGGCTCTGTTCGATCACGTGATCGAATCCGCCAAGATCGGCCTGCGCAAGCCGGATCCGAAGATCTACCAGATGATGATCGAGGCGCTCGGCGTCGATCCGAAGGCTTGCGTCTATCTCGACGACCTCGGCGTCAATCTGAAACCGGCGCGCGAGATGGGAATGGCGACCATCAAGGTGGTCAGCGCCGAACAGGCGATCGCCGAACTCGAAGACGCGACCGGGCTGAATTTGCGGGGCGCCTGAGCGCCCTCTCCCAGGTGGTCGCGGCGTCATTTCCGAACGCCGCCGCTCATCGGCCGCGATCCGGGGTCCGCGTAGTTTCCCGAGCAGCGCGGGAGCGCGGCTCCGCCTCTACTCATCCCAGAGTGATTGGAGTGATTCGTCTTGCGCCGCCGCGCTTGAATCAGCGGGCGGCGTCCGTGGTTGTTTTGCGTTCGATCGTTCCTGCAAGCGCGCGAGCCCGCATCGATGACCAAGGTCGGTTCGACCATCAGTTCCGCGTCGGGTGATCGCGCCCGGATCCGCGCCGAGTTCGACCGCTTCGCCGCAGCCCGTTCGCTGCAGCGGCCGAGCGACCTGATCCTGATCCAGCCGGCGCTGGTGCCGCAGAGCTATTTCGACGTCACCACCGCCCGCAGCGGCGGCTACTACAATTTCCCGCCGGTGGGGCTGCTGTATCTCGCCGCGGCCGCCCGCGCCGCCGATCCCGCGCTCGGCATCCACCTGATCGACATCAATCATCAATTGCTCAAGGCCGCGCATGGCGGGGCCTTCGACTACGGCCTTTGGCGCGATCTGGTGCGCGATGCGATCAAAGCCTGCGCCCATCCGCATGTCGGCGTGTCGTATATGTTCGGCACCACCAAGCCGTGCTTCACCGAAGTGATCGATCTGATCCGCAGCGAATTCCCGCAGGTGCCGATCCTGTGCGGCGGCGTGCAGGCGACGTTCGACTATCGGGAGATCCTGGCGAGCGGGCTGTGCGACATCGTTGCCCGCCACGAAGGCGAACAGCAACTGATCGGCTATCTCGGCGCGCTGG
>NZ_QTKI01000739.1:0-1086 GCF_010820945.1 Rhodopseudomonas sp. BR0C11 | reverse complement strand
TCCTGTGACCGCAGCGCTTGCGACCGCGGACCAGAATCTCGCCGAGATGGCCAACCGCCTCGAAGCCGCACTGCGCCGTCCGCCGAATGCGCCGGCCGAGCCGGCTCCTCCGGTCGCGCCGGAGCCGCCAGCCCGGCCCAATCCGCCGACCCCACGCGCTTCCGAGCCTACCCCCGAAGAGCCGGCCGCAGCAGAGGCGTCCCCGGCCGCCGGCAAGACCGGGTTTGAGAGCCTCGAAGACGAAATGGCCGCGCTGCTCGGCCGCCCGAAGTCCCCTACGTGAGCGCCTCGGCCGGCCCGCGTAGAGTTTTCATCAGTTCATCGGTTCTGATCATCGCGGTTCTCGCGATGATCGTGCCTGCGCAGGCCCAAGACATCAGCATCAATCTCGGCGGCAATAGCCCCGGCGTCACCGAGCGCGCGATCCAACTGATCGCGCTGCTGACGGTGCTGTCGATCGCACCGTCGATCCTGGTGATGATGACGTCGTTCACCCGTATCGTCGTGGTGCTGTCGCTGCTGCGCACGGCGCTGGGCACGGCCACAGCGCCGCCGAATGCGGTGATCATTGCGCTGGCGCTGTTCCTGACCGCCTTCGTGATGGGACCGACGCTGCAGAAATCCTATGACGAAGGCATCAAGCCGCTGATCGCCAACGAGATCGGCGTCGACGACGCGATGGTGCGGGCGTCCGGGCCGCTGCGGATCTTCATGCAGAAGAACGTCCGCGAGAAAGATCTCAAGCTGTTCCTTGATCTGTCAGGCGAGCCGCCACCGGCAACGCCGGAAGATCTGTCACTCCGCATCCTGATGCCAGCGTTCCTGATCTCGGAGCTGAAACGCGCCTTCGAAATCGGCTTCCTGCTGTTCCTGCCCTTCCTGATCATCGACCTCGTCGTCGCATCGATCCTGATGTCGATGGGCATGATGATGCTGCCACCGGTCGTGGTGTCGCTGCCGTTCAAGCTGATCTTCTTCGTTCTGGTGGACGGCTGGTCGCTGGTCGCCGGCAGTCTGGTGCAGAGCTACACCGGCGGCGGATAGTCTCGCCGAGATCGACGCTGCGGATTTGGCTCTCTTCTCCAC
>NZ_QTKI01000074.1:0-15618 GCF_010820945.1 Rhodopseudomonas sp. BR0C11 | reverse complement strand
TTCGATCGCCATGTGGATCACCGTGCCGAGCGACGCTGATGCATGCAGGCGGATCGGCGGCAGCTCCGGCTTGTTGAACAGCGAGCGCACGATCTCATAAGGCTGCGTTTTGCGCGGGAAGGTGATGATCGGGAATTTCGCCAGATCCCCTACAGTCAGCGGACCGTTGCCGAGGCCGAGCGACGGGCTGGCGAGGAAGCCGATCGGATATTCGCACAGCACCCGGCTGCGCACGGTCGAGGCCGTCATCGGGCCGAGCAGGAACGCGAGCTCGATTTCCTGTGCGAGTAGCCGTGCACGCAGGTTGGGCGTGATGTCGACTTCGATTTCCAGCGACAGATTGGGATAGACCCGGTTCACCTGTTCGATCAGCCGCGGCAGCCAAGTGTGGACGATAGTTTCGGCGACGCCCAGCCGCAGCACGCCGCGCATACTCGACTGATCGCTCACTGCCGCCATCATCTCGGTCCGCAGCCGGATCAGCTTCTCGGCATACAGCATCAGCTGCCGGCCGCTCGGCGTCGGCGAGGCGACCCGGTGGTCGCGCTGCAGCAGCCGCACCCCGAGCTCGCGCTCCAGTTGCGCAATCCGCTGCGAGATCGCCGGCTGGGTTGTATTCAGCTTCTGGGCCGCGCCGCGGAAGCTGCCGAGTGTGACGACCCAGATGAATGTTTCCAGCGCTTTGAAGTCCACCATCGGTCGACTCCTTTGGTCGATAAGGCAGGTTTATTGTTTCCGATCAGAAACAAAGATTAGACATTATAGTAGGCTTCCGCTCCTCTACTGTCGAGAGACTAGGCAGGACGAGCGAATGACTGTTTTTGCGGCAGAGCAACAGTTCCACGACGCCGAAAGGCCGCTTCCTTCCCATCAGGCCCGGCTTGCCTGCCGCGCCGGACTCGCCGAAACGACGGCCGGTGTGGCGCCCGGTTTCGTCCAGGGCAACCTGGCGATTCTGCCGGAAAAATACGCCGCCGCCTTCCACCGCTTCTGTCAGCTTAACCCAAAGCCGTGCCCGATCGTCGGTATGTCTGACGTCGGCAACCCGATGATTCCATCGCTCGGGATCGACCTCGACATCCGCACTGACCTGCCGCGCTACCGGGTCTGGCGGGACGGCGAGTTGGCCGAGGAGCCGACCGATATTCTTGCGCAGTGGCAGGACGACCTGGTCGCCTTCGTGATCGGCTGCTCGTTCTCGTTCGAAGAGGCGCTGCTCGCCGACGACATCCCGATCCGCCACATCGAGGAGAAGGTGCGCGTGCCGATGTATCGCACCAACATCCCGTGCGCGCCGGCCGGTCCGTTCTCCGGGCCGATGGTGGTGTCGATGCGGCCGCTGAAGCCGAAGGACGCCATCCGCGCGATCCAGATTACCTCGCGCTTTCCCTCCGTTCACGGCGCCCCGGTGCATGTCGGATTGCCAGAGTCGATCGGGATCGCAGACATCGCCAAGCCGGACTACGGCGATCCGGTGCCGATCGGCTCCGACGAATTACCAGTGTTTTGGGCCTGCGGTGTCACTCCCCAGGCGGTGATTGCCGCCGCTAAAGTCCCGTTCGCCATCACCCACGCGCCCGGATTGATGCTTGTCACCGACCTGAAGAACAAGCACCTTGCCGTGCTGTAACGCCGAACCGAACCTCTGACCGCTTCACTCCCAACGCTGGTAGCAAAGGAAGACGTCATGAAGATCAATCGCCGTAACCTCGTTCTCGGCGGCGCGGCCAGCGCCGCTTTGCTGCCGTTTACGACGGCACGGGCCGAGACCAAGGAAGTCGTCATCGGTGTGATCTATCCGTTGTCGGGATCGAGCGCCCAGATCGGCGTTGACGCGCAGAAGGCGTTCCAGACCGCGGCCGAACTGATCAACAACAAGTACGATTTCGATCTGCCGCTGGCGCGCGGCGAGGGCCTTCCGGGGCTCGGTGGCGCCAAGGTCCGCCTCGTATTCGCCGACCATCAGGCCGATCCGCAGAAGGGCCGCGCCGAAGCTGAGCGGCTGATCACTCAGGAGAAGGTTTGCGCCATCGTCGGCACCTACCAGAGCGCCGTGGCGGTCACCGTCAGCCAGGTTTGTGAGCGCTATCAGGTGCCGTTCCTGTCGGCCGACAACTCCTCGCCGAGCCTGCATCGCCGCGGCCTGAAGTATTATTTCCGGCCGGCCCCGCATGACGAGATGTTCTCGCAGGCGATGTTCGACTTCTTCGATGCCCTGAAGAAGAAGGGCCAGAAGATCGAGACGCTGGCGCTGTTCCACGAAGACACCATCTTCGGCACCGACTCCTCGAACGCGCAGCTCAAGCTGGCGCAGGAGCGCGGCTACAAGATCGCGGCGGACATCAAGTATCGCGCCAACTCGCCGTCGCTCACCGCCGAGGTGCAGCAGCTCAAGGCCGCAGATGCCGACGTGCTGATGCCGTCGAGCTACACCACTGACGGCATCCTGTTGATCCGCACGATGGGTGAGCTCGGCTACAAGGCCAAGAACATCGTGGCGCAGGACGCCGGCTTCTCCGAGAAGGCGCTGTACGACGCGGTCGGTGACAAGATTCCGGGCGTGATCTCGCGCGGCTCGTTCTCGATCGACCTTGCGCAGAAGCGGCCGATGGTCGGCAAGATCAACGACATGTACAAGGAGAAGTCCGGCAAGGACTTCAACGATTACTCGTCGCGACAGTTCATGGGCCTGATCGTGATGGCCGACGCCATCAACCGCGCCAAATCGACCGACGGCGAGAAGATCCGCGACGCACTGGCCGCCACCGACATGCCGGGCGAGCAGACCATCATGCCGTGGAGCCGCGTCAAGTTCGACGAGACCGGCCAGAACACCTTCGCCGACCCGGTGCTGCTGCAATATGTCGGCGGCAAGTTCGTCACCATCTTCCCCACCCAGGCCGCGGTCGCCGACGCGATCTGGCCGATGCCGTAACGTAAGAGTTGAAACGGGCGCACCTTGGTGCGCCCGTTTCTGCGAGGAGCCTAGCGACGACGCAATCCAGCGCTGGGCTCCTGTTTTGGATTGCTTCGCTTCGCTCGCAATGACGGAGAGAGGACTTTGACCACCGCGACGATCATCCAGTCTCTCGCCAGCGGTCTGCTGATGGGACTTCTGTACGGCTTGGTCGCGGTCGGCCTGGCGCTGATCTTTGGCCTGATGGACGTCACCAACTTCGCCCACGGCGAATTCCTGATGTTGGCGATGTACATCACCTTCTTCCTGTTCGCGTTCTTCGCGATCGATCCGATCCTCGCCGCTCCACTCGTCGGGGCGGCGATGTTCATATTCGGCGCGGTGATCTACTTATTGGTCGTCAGATTTGCGATGAGAGCCAGAGCCAATATCGGCATGGTGCAGATCTTCACGACCTTCGGCCTCGCGATCCTGATGCGCGGCCTGGCGCAGTACTTCTTCACCCCCGACTATCGCAGCATCAACGTCTCCTGGCTCGGCGGCAAGACGCTAGAGATCGGCGGCGTGTTCCTGCCGGTGCCGCAGTTGGTTGGCGCGCTGGTGTCGATCGCAGCCTTCGGCGCGCTGTACTTCTTCATGAAGAAGACCGACTTCGGCCGTGCTTTGGAAGCGACCCGAGAGGACGCCGGCGCCGTGGCGCTGGTCGGCATCGACAAGAATAAAGTGTTCGCCTTGGGCTGGGGGCTGGGTTCAGCTCTGATCGGGCTCGCCGGCGCCGTGATGGCGATCTTCTTCTACGTCTATCCCGATGTCGGCGCCTCCTTCGCCCTGATTGCCTACGTCACGGTGGCGCTCGGCGGCTTCGGCAGCGTGTTCGGCGCTTTTGCCGGCGGCATCATCGTCGGTCTGGTCGAGGCGACGACCGCGATGATCCTGCCGCCGTCGCTGAAGTCGATCGGGATTTACGCCGTTTATCTGCTGGTTGTGTTCATTCGGCCGCGTGGCCTGTTCGGATCGATCTGATGGACGAGGCTTACCTCAAACGCCGCCGCCGCGACCTGATCGTCGCCGCTCTGCTCGCCGCCGCCGCCGCCTGCGCGCCGCTGTTCATCAAGGACGTCTACGTCCAGAACATCATGGTGCTGACCCTGATGTATGCGGCCTTATCGCAAGGCTGGAACATCCTGGGCGGCTATTGCGGCCAGATCTCGCTCGGCCACGCGCTGTATTTCGGCCTCGGCGCGTACACGACGGCGCTGCTGTTCACCAAGCTCGGCGTGCTGCCCTGGTTCGGCATGATCGGCGGCGGCATCATCTCCTCGGTGATCGCGCTGGCGCTCGGCTATCCGACCTTCCGGCTGCGCGGCCACTATTTCGTCATCGCCACGATCGTGATCGCCGAGATCGGCTTCCTGTTGTTCCACAATTGGGACTGGGCGGGTGCAGCGCTCGGCATCGACATTCCGGTGCGCGGCGACAGCTGGGCCAAATTCCAGTTCACCCGCAGCAAGCTGCCTTACTATTACTTTGCCCTGGTGTTCTGCTGCCTCGCCTGGCTGATCACCTGGTGGCTGGAAGACTCCAAATGGGGCTACTGGTGGCGCGCCGTGAAGGACAATCCGGATGCCGCCGAAAGCCTCGGCGTGGTGGTGTTCAACTCCAAGATGGGCGCCGCCGCGGTGTCGGCGTTCCTCACCGCCGTCGGCGGCAGCTTCTACGCGATGTTCGTGTCCTACATCGATCCTGAAAGCGTGATGACCTTCCAGTTCTCGCTGCTGATGGCGCTGCCCGCCGTGCTCGGTGGCATCGGCACGCTGTGGGGGCCGGTGCTCGGCGCTGCGATCCTGATCCCGCTCACCGAGTTGACGCGGTCGTTCGTCGGTGGCTCGGGACGCGGCGTCGACCTTATCCTGTATGGCAGCGTGATCGTGGTGATCGCGCTGGCGCGGCCGGAAGGCTTGATCGGGCTGTTCTCCCGCCGCCCGGCTTCCAAGGGAGTGCCGCAATGAGCGAGACACTTCTGGAGACCCGCGGCGTCTGGCAGCGCTTCGGTGGCCTCGTCGCCAACAGCGACGTCTCAATCAAGGTCGGGCGCGGCGAGATCGTCGGCCTGATCGGCCCGAACGGTGCCGGCAAGTCGACGCTGTTCAACCTGATCGCCGGCGTGCTGCCGCCGACCCAAGGCTCGATTATCTTCGACGGCGAGGATGTCACCAAATTGCCGGCCACCGCGCGCTGCGCCCGCGGCATCGGCCGGACCTTCCAGGTGGTGAAGAGCTTCGAGTCGATGACGGTGATCGACAACGTCATCGTCGGCGCGCTGATCCGCACCACGGTGATGCGCGAAGCGCGGCGCAAGGCGCATGAGGTGCTGAAGTTCTGCGGCCTGGATGCGCGAGCCGACGTGCTCGCCAGCCAGCTCATTCCCTCGGAAAAGCGCCGGCTCGAAGTCGCCCGCGCGCTCGCCACCGAGCCGAAGGTCGAACACGTCATGGAAATCGTCATGCCGCTGGTCGACCGAGCCATCGTTCTCGACCTCGGCAAGGTGCTCACCGAAGGCAAGCCGGCCGACGTGGTGCGCGACCCGAAAGTCATCACTGCTTATCTTGGGGATCGTCATGCTGTCGGTGCGTGAGGTCACCACCGCCTATAAAGGGCTGGTTGCGATTTCGAACGTTTCGATCGAGGTCGAGAAGGGCGAGATCGTCTGCGTCGCCGGCGCCAACGGCGCAGGTAAATCGACGCTGCTGAAATCGATCGCCGGCGCCGAGCGGATCCGTTCCGGCCAGGTGCTGTTCGACGGCGAGCGGCTCGACGGCGTCCCGCAGCATCTGATCACCAAGCGCGGCGTCGCTTATGTGCCGGAGAACCGCCGGCTGTTTCCGCGCCTTTCGGTGCACGACAATCTGCGGCTCGGAAGCTATCTCTACCGCGGCGAAGCCGATCGCGAAAAGCCGCTGGAATTCGTGTTCAGCCTGTTTCCCCGGCTGCAGGAGCGGCTTGAGCAGCGCGCCGAGACATTGAGCGGCGGCGAGCAGCAGATGCTGGCGATCGGCCGCGCGCTGATGACACGGCCGCGCCTGTTGATGCTCGACGAGCCGTCACAGGGCATCATGCCCAAACTGGTGAGCGAGATCTTTCAGTCGGTGAAGAAAATCCGCGACGCCGGCATGACCGTGCTGATCGTCGAGCAGCGCATGGCCGAATGCCTCGAAATCGCCGACCGCGCCTACATCCTGCAGACCGGTCGCGTCCTGATGCAGGGCAAGGCCGCTGAGCTGATGGATAACCCGGACGTCCGGAAGGCGTATCTGGGGCTCTAGCCCAGCTCCTCGCACGTTTGGCCATGAGTTGAGCCTCAATCTCTCCGCGTCATTGCGAGGAGCAAAGCGACGAAGCAATCCAGAAGGTCAGTGCACCGGGCCTGGATTGCTTCGCTTCGCTCGCAATGACGGATGATGGGATTTATTGTATCTCTTCGGCACCCAAGGATGCCGAGGGACGCTCAAATGCCCCGCTTCGCCGCCAATCTCAGTTTGCTGTTCACCGAATACGCTTTCCTCGATCGCTTCGAGGCGGCTGCCAAAGCCGGCTTCACGGCTGTGGAGTTTCTGTTTCCGTATGAGCACGACCCGGATGCGATCGGCGAGCGGTTGCGCCGCTTCGGGCTGACTCAAGCGTTGTTCAACCTGCCGCCGGGTGATTGGGCTGCCGGCGAGAAGGGCTTTGCGGCGCTGCCCGACAGGTTCGACGAACTCCAGCGTAGCCTGCACACCGCGCTGCCTTATGCGCTCGCGACCGGGGTGAAGCGGCTGCATCTGCTCGCCGGCAATGCCGACCGCCGCGACGGCGCGGCCGCGCTGGCGTTTCGGCGGTCGCTAGCGGTTGCGACGCACTTCTTTGCGCCGCATGGCATCGACGTGCTGATCGAGCCGCTGAATCATCGGGATGCGCCAGGTTACTTCCTCGACGATGTCGACCACGCTCACGCTCTTATCTGTGAGATGGCCATTCCCAATCTGAAGCTGCAATTCGACGTCTATCACTGCCAGATCCTGCACGGCGACGTCACCACGCGGCTGCGTGAGATGCTCCCGGTGATCGGTCATATTCAGGTTGCCAGCGTGCCGTCCCGGCATGAGCCGGACGATGAGGAGCTGAACTACCCCTTTCTGTTCGCCGAGCTCGATCGGCTCGGTTACGCCGGCTTCGTCGGCGCCGAATATCGGCCGCGCGGCAAGACCGAGGATGGCCTCGGCTGGTTCAAGCCGTATCGCGCCGGAACCTGACGGCGCCTCCAGCGCAAATCGATTTGCTGCACTGCAATCAATCTGTCGTGACCGCTCGGCGGAAACCGCTCAACAGTGAGCGACCCAGCGGTTTGTCGCGTTGCCGCAGGCGGCGCGACGCTTGGCTAATTGCGCGGCTTTCGATAAATCAACACAAGGGCCCCGCCGGGCAGGCGGCCTTTCCGTAACAAGAAGACCGGGACGACCCGACGAATGATCGCGCTGGTCCGCATCGCACTGAGCCGGCCCTACACGTTCGTGGTGTTGGCGCTGCTGCTGCTGATCGTCGGTCCGCTGGCGGCGCTCCGCACCCCGACCGACATCTTTCCTGAAATCCGTATCCCGGTGATCGGTGTCGTCTGGCAGTACACCGGTCTGCCGCCGGATCAGATGGCCGGCCGTATCACGACGCCGTTTCAGCGCGCGCTCACCACCACGGTGAACGACATCGAGCACATCGTGGCGAACTCCTATGGCGGGTTCGGCATCGTCAAGATCTTCTTCCAGCCCAATGTCGACATCCGCACCGCGAATGCGCAGGTCACCGCGATCTCGCAGACGCTGCTCAAGCAGATGCCGCCCGGCGCCACGCCGCCGTTGATTCTGAACTACTCCGCCTCCACCGTGCCGATCCTGCAGCTGGCGCTGTCGGGCGAGGGGATGACGGAGCAGAGCCTTGCCGACCTCGCGATCAATCAGCTCCGCACCCCGCTGGTGACCGTGCCGGGCGCTGCGATCCCGTGGCCGTTCGGCGGCAAGCAGCGCCAGATCCAGATCGACCTCGATCCCAGTGCCCTGCAGGCGCGGGGACTGTCGGGGCAGGACGTCGCCAACGCGCTTGCCGCGCAGAACCTGATCACCCCGGTCGGCACCCAGAAGATCGGCGAGTTCGAATACATCATTCAGCTCAACAACTCGCCGCTGAAGATCGAGGAGCTCGGCAATCTGCCGATCAAGGCGGTCGGCGGCGCGATGGTCTACATCCGCGACGTCGCCTCGGTGCGCGACGGCAACCCGCCGCAGACCAACATCGTGCATGTCGACGGCAACCGCTCGGTGTTGATGATGGTGCTGAAGGCCGGCGCGGTGTCGACGCTCGATATCATTGCCGGCATCAAGCAGAAGATCGTCGACGTGAAAGACGCCATGCCGGAGTCGCTGAAGATCGCGCTGATCGGCGACCAGTCGGTGTTCGTCCGCGGTGCCATCACCGGCGTCGCCGTCGAGGGCGTGATCGCGGCGCTGCTGACCAGCGTGATGATTCTGCTGTTCCTGGGCAGCTGGCGATCGACGATCATCATCGCGGTATCGATCCCGCTGTCGGTGCTCGGCGCCATCATCTGCCTGTCGGCGATCGGCGAGACGCTGAACATCATGACGCTCGGCGGCCTCGCGCTCGCCGTCGGCATCCTGGTCGACGACGCCACGGTGACAATCGAAAACATCAATTGGCATCTGGAGCAGGGCAAGGAGGTCGAGCCTGCGATTCTCGACGGCGCCAATCAGATCGTGACGCCGGCCTTCGTCTCGCTGCTGTGCATCTGCATCGTGTTCGTGCCGATGTTTTTCCTGCAGGGCGTCGCGCGCTATCTGTTCGTGCCGATGGCCGAAGCGGTGATGTTCGCGATGGCCTGGTCGTTTCTGCTGTCGCGCACGTTGGTGCCGACGATGGCCAAGTATCTGCTGAAGCCGCACGTCCATCACGACAGCCTGTCGGGCCGGAAGCCTTCGCGCAATCCGCTGGTGCGCTTTCAGCAGGCGTTCGAAGGCGTGTTCGCCCGGTTCCGCCACGGCTATGGTGATCTGCTGACGCTGGCGATGGGGCATCGTCGGGTGTTCGTCGCCGGCTTCCTCGGCGTGGTCGCGTTGTCGTTCGCGCTGGTGCCGTATCTCGGCCGCAACTTCTTTCCCTCGGTCGATGCCGGACAGATTCTGATGCATGTCCGCACCCAGGTCGGGACCCGGATCGAGGAGACCGCCAATCAGCTCGCCGAGGTGCAGAAGGCTGTCCGCAAGATCATTCCGCCGGATCAGATCGAGACCCTGACCGACAACATCGGCATGCCGATCTCGGGCATCAATCTCACCTACAACAACACCGGCGTGATCGGCACCCAGGATGCCGACATCCAGATCAAGCTGAAGGGCGAGCACCGGCCGACCGCGGAGTATGTGAAGATCCTGCGCGAGCAACTGCCTCGGCAGTTCCCGGGCATGACCTTCGCGTTCCTGCCCGCCGATATCGTCAGCCAGATCCTCAATTTTGGCGCGCCGGCGCCGATCGATCTGCAGATCCGCGGCGCCAATTTGCCGGCGAATTTCGATTACGCCGGCAAGCTGCTGGCCAAGATCAAGCGCATCCCCGGCGTCGCCGATGCCCGCATTCAGCAATCGCCCAACAACCCGACCTTCAATATCGATGTCGACCGCACCCGCGCCCAATATGTCGGCCTGACCGAGCGCGACGTTACCAACAGCCTCGTCGTCAATCTGGCCGGTTCGTCGCAGGTGGCGCCGACCTATTATCTCAATCCAGAGAACGGCGTGTCGTATTCGATCGTGATGCAGACGCCGCAGTATCACGTCGACTCGCTGAGCAAGCTCGAGACCATTCCGGTCTCGGCATCCGGTGCGGCCGCGGCCGGCGCGCCGATCCTTGGCGGCCTTGCGGAGATCAAGCGCTCCGCCGGCAACGCCGTGGTGTCGCAATACGACATCCAGTCGATCGTGCAGATCTTCGCCACCACGCAGGGGCGCGACCTCGGCGCGGTGTCGGCCGATATCCGCAAGGTGATCGACGAGACCAAGGCCGAGGTGCCGAAAGGCTCATCGGTCGTTTTGCTCGGCCAGGTCGAGACCATGAACAGCGCGTTCGCCGGGCTGCTGTTCGGCCTGCTCGGCGCGATCGTGCTGATCTATCTGCTGATCGTCGTCAACTTCCAGTCCTGGGCCGACCCGTTCGTGATCATCACCGCGCTGCCGGCGGCACTTGCCGGCATCGTCTGGATGCTGTTCGCGACCGGCACCACGCTGTCGGTGCCGGCGCTCACCGGCGCGATCATGTGCATGGGCGTCGCGACCGCAAACAGCGTGCTGGTGATCTCCTTCGCGCGCGAGCGCTATGCGGTGCTCGGCGACCCGGTGCAGGCCGCGCTGGAGTCCGGCTTCGTCCGGTTCCGTCCGGTGCTGATGACGGCGCTGGCGATGATCATCGGCATGGCGCCGATGGCGCTGGGCCTCGGCGAGGGCGGCGAGCAGAACGCGCCGCTCGGCCGGGCCGTGATCGGCGGCCTGCTGTTCGCGACGTTCGCGACGCTGATGTTCGTGCCGGTGGTTTTCAGCATGGTTCACAAGAAACAGCCGGCGTCCGATGCCGCGCCTGCTCCGGAGATGTCGCATGCCCACTGATCATCCGCCGCGCAGATCCCGTCGCGGTCTTGGCATCGCCGGCGTGGTGCTGGCCTGTGGGGCGGTCGCGATCGTCGTCACCGGCATCAGCGCTCGTGAGAAGAGCAGTGCCGAGCTGCGGACCTGGACCGACGAGCAGGCGATTTCCAGCGTGGCGGTGACGCGGCCGGACGGCAAGGCGCCGACCGCCACGCTCGATCTGCCGGGTCGGCTGGAGGCCTATTCCCGTGCGCCGATCTACGCCCGCGTCTCCGGCTACGTGAAAAGCTGGAGTGCCGATATCGGCGCCAAGGTGAAGGCCGGTGAGGTGATCGCCGAGATCGAGGCGCCGGACCTCGATCAGCAATTGCTGCAGGCCCGTGCCGATCTCGCCAGTCAGCAGGCCAGCGCGAAGCTTTCGGAAGCGACCCTGAACCGCCGCAAGACGCTGGTGGCCTCGAACTTCGTCTCAGCGCAGGAGATCGACGAACGCACCGCGGATCTTGCCGCCAAGAAGGCCGCGGTGAACTCCGGCCAAGCCAATGTCGAACGGCTCGAAGCGCTTGCCGGCTATAAAAAGATCACCGCGCCGTTCGACGGCATCGTCACCGAGCGCAACACCGACGTCGGTGCGCTGATCAACGCCGGCTCGAGCTCGGGGCCGGCGATGTTCGTAGTGTCCGACATCGCCAAGCTGCGCGTCTACGTCAATGTGCCGCAGAACTACGCGCCGCTGGTGCGGATCGGCGGCAAGGCTGTGATTGCGCTGCCGGAATATCCGGGCCGCACCTTCCCGGCGACGGTTGAAGCGTCCTCGCAGGCGGTGGACGTCGCCTCCGGCACGATGCGGATTCAACTTGGGCTCGACAACGCCAAGGGCGAACTGTTGCCGGGGGGCTTCGCCAACGTGAAGCTCGCGCTTGCTCGCGATCAGGCGCCGCTGCACATTCCCGCGTCTGCGCTGATTTTCAACCGCAGCGGGCTGCGTGTTGCGACGGTCGGCCCGGATGATCGCGTCCAGCTCAAGCCCGTCACCATCGCCCGCGACCTTGGCCGCGAGATCGAGCTGTCGGCCGGTCTCACCGCCGAGGACCGTATCATCATCGCGCCGCCGGATGGCATCACCAACGGTGAGAAGGTGCGCGTCGTGGCCGACGATGCTGCCAAGGCCGGCAAGCCGACGGCGTCGGAGAAGCAGGACGTGAAGGGGTAGGGCGGTTGCGTCCGATCCCGCACCTTTGAGATTGGACAAGACCTCTCCCGGTCATTGCGAGAAGCGCAGCGACGAAGCAATCCAGCCCGGTGCATGGCATCCTTGGATTGCTTCGCTTCGCTCGCAATGACGTGGATGGGGTGTGGCTCTGAAGGCCCGAACTAATCGGCGTTCCGCCATTCCATTACGCCATCGGCTGCGGTGGCGATCGGTCCTCGCGTGCCGACCGGGCTGCGGTCCATATCGGTCAGGAACGCCAGCGTCGCCTGATCCTGAGCCGGCACACGCGCCAGCGCGCGGGCGCCGTCAGCGGTGCGCAGCATCACCACGCCATGCTGGACCTCGCCGCGACCGTCATAGATCACCGTGAACGTCTCGACAGTGCCGTCACCGCTAGCCTCGGTGACGAAGCGCGGCACGGCGCCATAGGCCGCGTCGGCCTTCGCCTGCACGCTGACGTCCTCGCTCAGCGGCTGCTGCGGTGGGGTGCGCGAAACGATCAGGCCGTGATGCTTGGTGACAAAGCCGCCCTGGCCGTACAGCAGGCCGAGCTTGGCGCCGTCGCGCAGGCGGCGCACCATCGCGCAGGCGGCGTGGGTCATGTAGGTGTTGAGCGGCGCCCCGAAAAAGGTGAGACCGCCGGTCACCGTCGGCTCGACGTCGTCGCCGAGACCGAGCGTGCGCCGCGCCATCTTCGGCACCACCGGGAAGCACGAGTACAGCTCGATCGCGTCGAAGGCGCGACCGTTGCCGCCGACCATCGCCTTGATGGTCTCCAGCACCGCGTTCTGGGCGTGGCTCTGCACGAACTGATCGCGGGCGAGATAATCACGCGGCTCTTCGGCGGATGCGCCGCCGTGGATGTAGATCAGCTTGTCCTCGGGAATGCCGGCTTCGCGCGCCTTGGCCAGTGAGGTCAGCAGCACCGCGGCGCCGAAATTGACGCTCGGATTGGCGACCATCAGCTTGGTGTAGGGCCAGGCGATCAGCCGGTTATCGGATGAAGGCGTGGTGATCTCGTTTGGTGCGAAGGCGCGTTTGATCCAGGCGTTCGGATTGCGCGCCGCTGCGGCCGCGTAGCGCGACCATAGCACGCCGGATTCGTCGAGCGCCTGCCGCGGTGTCTGGCCCCAATGCGCCGCGGTGGCGGCCTCATACAACGGATACACCGTGATCGGCCGAGCGACCCCGAGGGTCGAGGCGATCGGCTGCTGGAACGCCGCGCCGCGCTTCGGCTCGGGCGCATCGTGGGCGAACGGCGTCCACGGCAGGTCGATCTTTGCCCGTGCGGCCTTGGTGGCGGTCGACTGCGCCTCGGCGCCGCAGACCACGGCGACCTGGGCTTCGCCGCGGGCGATCCGCAGCGCGGCTTCGTGGATGAAGCGGATCGGGCTCTCGCCGCCGACCGGCCCGTAGAAACAGTGACGCGGCGCGATGCCGAGCCGTGTCGCGAGTTGTTCGGCCGGCGCGTGATAGCGCCAGCTCAGGAAGTTGACGATGTCGAGCGAGTCGATCTGCGGCAGCAGGCTCGCCGCGCTGTCGTTGCCGGCGCGTTGCACGGCGGCTTCGAGCAGCGCCAGCGGCTCCAGCCCTTGCGCGATGTCCTGGGGGTGGTCGGCAATTTCGCCGACACCGGCGATGACGGGAATGCGTTCGGGCGGGAGCGTGGTCGGCATTTCTTGCTTCTTATTGATCGAAGGTTGGTGAGGGTGTCGTCAGAACGCGGTGTAGCCGCCGTCGATCACGAAGGTATCGGCGGTGTGATACGACGACGCCTTGCTCATCAGATACACCGCGATGCCGCCGAAGTCTTCCGGCTCGCCGAACCGCCGCACCGGAATCCGCGGCATCACATTGGCGACGAACTTGTCATTACCCATGATGCCGGCGGTCATGTCGCTCTTGATCCAGCCCGGCAGGATCGCGTTGGCGGTGACGCCATAGCGCGCGAGTTCGACCGCCAGCGCGCGCACCAGCGCATTGATCGCCGCCTTGGTGGCTGCGTAGTGCTCGTTGCGCGCAGTGCCGAAGATCGAGGCGAGGCTCGAGGTTGCGACCAGCCGGCCGAACGGATCGCCGTCGGCAGCGCGCTCGGTCATGTGCCGCGCTGCCGCCTGGAAGGCGTGGAAGACGCCGTCGAGATTGGTGGCGAACATCGAGCGCCACTGCTCCTCGGTGCGGTCGATAAAGGCCTGCCGGCCGCCGCCGCCGATGCCGGCATTGGCGAAGCAACCATCGACACGGCCGAACGCCTTCAGCGTCGCATCCATCGCGGCCTTCACCGAAGCCGGATCGGTGACGTCGCAGATCTGAGCTTCGACCTTGCCGGGCGCGTTCGCCATGGTGGCGAGCGCGGCGTGATTCTTGACCGCGTTACGACCCCAGATCGAGACGTTGCAGCCCGCCGCAGCCAGCGCTTGTGCCATGCCGAGGCCGATACCACCGTTGCCCCCGGTGACGACCGCGACGCGGCCACTCAGATCGAAAATGCTCATCCAGCGTTTCCATTTTTGTTTGTTGCGCGCTACACCGTGCGGGCCGGGCACGCGCTGTGATCGATGCTGGACCATGGACAAGCGCGTCGCAAAAATCAAATATGGCCTCACGTCGTGAAGCCCTTCCACAGCGCGGAATAACCGCGAACCGATAGCGCGAGGAAACAATGCAGTTCAAACACGTCACGCTCGATTTCGACGGTCCCGTTGCGATCCTAAAACTCGATCATCAGGAAGTGATGAACGCGGTGTCGATCGACATGCTCGGTGGACTCGGCGAAGCGCTCGACGCGATCGAAGACAAGCGCTCGGAAGTGCGCTGCCTGGTGATCACCGGTGCCGGCCGCGCGTTCTGCACCGGCGCGAATCTGCAGGGCCGCAACTCCGGCAACAACATGAGCCAGAGCGGCAAGGGTGCCGGTGCTGCGCTGGAGACCGCGTTCCATCCGTTCCTGCGCCGGCTGCGCAAGCTGCATTGCCCGATCGTCACCTCGGTGAACGGTCCGGCCGCGGGCGCCGGCATGAGCTTCGCGCTGATGGGCGACATGATCCTGTGCGCCAAGTCGTCGTACTTCCTGCAGGCGTTCCGCCGCATCGGCCTGGTACCGGATTGCGGCTCGACCTGGCTGCTGCCGCGGCTGGTCGGCAAGGCGCGCTCGGTCGAGCTGTCGCTGCTCGGCGAGAAGCTGCCGGCCGACAAGGCGCTGGAATGGGGCCTCGTCAATCGCGTCTACGAGGATGCCGAGCTGTGGACCGAAACCATGAAGCTGGCCCAGGACCTCGCCAACGGCCCGACCGTGGCGCTGTCGCTGATCCGCAAGATGTACTGGGACTCGCCGGAGAACTCGTTCGAGGAGCAGCTCAACCTCGAATTCGAATGCCAGCGCGTTGCCGGCTCCACCGACGACTTCAAGGAAGGCCTCGGTTCCTTCCCCGAAAAGCGTCCGGCGCAGTTCAAGGGCAAATAAGCCCGACATGGCATCTGCAGCTATTGCCGACGCGCTGACGCAAAGCGTGATCGGTTGGTGCGCTGGCGCGACCGGCATTCGCGAGCTCGCGCAGCTCTCGGGCGGCGCGAGTCAGGAGACCTGGTCGTTCGTGATCGAGCGGCCGGACGGCGACGTCGCGGCGATCCTGCGCCGCTCGCCGCCGGGCTATGGCAGCGTTTCCGGACGTGCCGCGGGTCTCGATGTCGAAGCCGAGCTGATGCGGCTCGCCTATGAGGCCGGCGTGCCGTCGCCGCAGGTGCTGCACGTCCTCACCGAAGCCGACGCGCTCGGCGCCGGCTTCGTGATGCGGCGTGTCGACGGCGAAACC
>NZ_QTKI01000738.1:0-1088 GCF_010820945.1 Rhodopseudomonas sp. BR0C11 | reverse complement strand
CCCGCTGATCCGGCGCCAGCTCCAGGCGGGTCTTCTTCAGGAGTTCGGTGAGTGCAGATGCGGCGGTGAACACTTTGCTGGCCGGCTGCGCCCCGGGCTCCGTCACCGCCTGGCGCGCGGCGAAGCGCAGATCGCTCATCCGCCGCTCGATCTCTTCGGCAAGATCGCCGACGCTCTGCAGCCGCTGCAATTCGCCGAAGGTGCGGTCGATATGCCGGATCGCCACCACGCTGCCGATCGAGGTGGCGGCGATGATCGTCAGCAGCAACAGGAAGCTGCCGAACGTCATCTGTCCGATCGAGAGCGTGCGTGTCTTCACGCTCTGGATGAACGATGAAACAGCGTTTGGCATGCTGACGAGACCGGCGCTCCCTGTGCGGGCGTCTTCCTCCCGCACTTGCGCTGCCGACAGTACAGCGTCGGTGCGCTGTCAACAATCGCCGAAGCAGCCCCGGGCAGCACTGGGCTGCCGGGGTCTTTTAGGTTGTGGTGGAAGCGATCGCCGCCCGGGATCAGCCGGGCGGCAGCAATGTGTCGACGGCTATTTCTTCGGCCGGATCGCGTCCGCGGTGCCTTGGATGAAGGCCTGGATTTTCACCACGTCGGCTTCGGTCAGCTTGCCGGTGAAGTCCGGCATGCCCTTGTCGCGGAACGGCCCCTTGAACACGATGTCCTTGAGGTGAGAGATCCGCTCGGTCGTTGAATAGCCGAGATTCTTGACGTTGCCGCCGCGGTCGACGCCGGGCACGCCGTGGCAGGTGGCGCAAGCGGCGACGTAGATCGCCGTCCCCTCCGCCACGTCCTTCGGATCGTACTCGATGCCGGTGAGCAGATTGCCCATCTGATACTTGGCGAACTCTGGCATCTTGGCCTTGCCGCCGACCGCGAAGGTGTACACCGTGCCCGGCGCTTCGGTCTCGGTGGCGCGGGCGCTGATGCCGAACACGCCGCCCCAGCCGACCGCGATCGAAACGTATTGCACGCCGTCGACCATGTAGGTCGCAGGCGCCGCCACCGCGCCGGTGCCGAGCGGGCTCTCCCACAGCTTCTCGCCGGTCTTGGCGTTGTAGGCGACGCAACGGCCGTCA
>NZ_QTKI01000737.1:0-1098 GCF_010820945.1 Rhodopseudomonas sp. BR0C11 | reverse complement strand
CGTTTGTCCTGTTCGCCGACGACGATCCGCGGCTGCACCTCCCAGGATGCGACTGCAGAGCGAACTAGGCTCTCCAGATGCGGCGTGGTCGGCAACACTGCCTCGAATGCGACACCCTCGCGCTTCAGCTGCGCCAGCGTGTCACCAAACGCAGCAGCGGGATGGCGGACTTCGCTGCGCCGGCTGCCCGGCAGCACCAGGAGCACCGGTGGCGATGCCTCGCGGCGCGCCTGCTCGGCGGCATCAGGACGTAGCGAACCGAACTGCTCGGTGAGCGGATGCCCCACATAGCTGCACGGCGGCCCCTGCAGCCTTCGATACTCGGCCGGCTCGAACGGCAGCAGCGCCAGCACGTGGTCGACGTAGCCGAGCATCGTCCGCGCCCGTCCAGGCCGCCACGCCCACACCGTCGGTGAGACGTAGTCGACGATCGGAATCGACGGATCACGCTTCCGTACCCGGCGCGCCACGCGATGAGTGAAGTCGGGGCTGTCAATGATCACCAGGATGTCGGGCTTGGCCGCCAGCACCGCGTCGACCGCGCGGCGGATCAGCTTCAGGATCAATGGCAGCCGCTGCACTACGGCGGCGAAGCCGATGATCGACAGCTCCTCGATCGGAAACAGCGAGGCGAGCCCCTCGCCGGCCATGCTGTGGCCGCCGACGCCGGCGAACCGAACATTCGATCCGAGCCGCGCCCTGAGTTCGCGCATCAGCGCAGCGCCGAGCCGATCCCCCGACTCCTCGGTCGCGATCAGATAGACCGTGCGACCCCGATCCTCGGCCTTGGCAGCGCCGCTCATGCCGGCATCCCGATCGCGAACACGCCGGCCTTGTCGGCGGCCGCAATCATCTCTTGCGGCTCGGCGACGACGGTGTGCCCGGCCACCACGGCGACGCCGCCGAGCTGCGCGGCGATCAGTCCTTCGATGGTTTTCGGCCCGAGCGCCGGCAGGTCGAAGCGCAGGTCCTGACCGGTCTTCGGCGCCTTCACCAGAACGCCGTGGCCGGGCTTGGCGCGGATCCGCCTGGCGTCGCGAAGCTGCGCCACGCGCCGCAGCAGCTCGTCGGTCCCGCCGGTGTCCTCGACAGCAACGA
>NZ_QTKI01000736.1:0-1100 GCF_010820945.1 Rhodopseudomonas sp. BR0C11 | reverse complement strand
TTCCAGCCGGGAACGTCGCTGGCGCAGGCGACGGTGGATGTGCAGAACCGCATCCGCCGGGTGGAGTCGCGGCTGCCCAGCGCCGTGACTCAGCGCGGCATCCTGGTCGACGAAGCCTCCAGCACCTTCCTGATGTTCATCTCGGTGCAGACCATCGACGGCTCGCTCGATAGCATCGCGGTCGGCGACTACATCACCCGCAACATCATCAGCGAGATCCGCCGGATCGAGGGCGTCGGCAAGGCGCAGTTGTTCGGCACGCAGCGGTCGATGCGGGTGTGGATCGATCCGGATAAACTGTTCGGCGTCGGATTGACCGTCAGCGACGTCTCGGCGGCGATCGCCGCGCAGAACGCGCAGGTCGCCGCCGGGCGGATTGGTGCGACTCCCAATCCGGTGTCGCAAGAAGTCACCGCGCCGGTCCTGGTCAAGGGTCAGCTCGGCACGCCGGAAGAATTCGGTGCCATCGTGCTGCGCGCCAATCGCGACGGCTCGTCGGTGCGGCTGCGCGACGTTGCCCGGGTCGAGGTCGGCGGCGAGGACTACAATTCCGACAGTCGGCTGAACGGGCATCCCGCGGCGTCGATCGGCGTCCAGTTATCGGCGACAGCCAATGCGCTCGCCACCTCCAGGGCCGTCACCGCCAAGATGAAGGAGCTCGCGCAGTATTTCCCGAAAGGGATGACCTACGAGATTCCTTACGACACCACCCCGTTCATCAAGGCGTCGATCGAGAAGGTGCTGTACACGCTCGCCGAAGCGATTGCGCTGGTGTTCGTGGTGATGTTCCTGTTCTTGCAGAACATCCGCTACACCCTGATCCCGACCCTGGTGGTGCCGATCGCGCTGCTCGGCACCTGTGCGGTGATGTTCGTCACCGGCTTCTCGATCAACGTGCTGACGATGTTCGCGATGGTGCTGGCGATCGGCATCCTGGTCGATGACGCCATCGTAGTGGTCGAGAACGTCGAGCGCCTGATGGCGACCGAAGGACTGTCACCGCGCGAGGCGACCATCAAGGCGATGGGGCAGATCAAGGGCGCGATCGTCGGCATCACGCTGGTGCTGACGGCGGTGTTTTTGCCGATGGCTTTCTTCCC
>NZ_QTKI01000735.1:0-1110 GCF_010820945.1 Rhodopseudomonas sp. BR0C11 | reverse complement strand
GATCGCCCCCGTGGTGGTCCGCAGCGCCAAATACCCGCCGTTACTGACGACTTCCGCCGTCCCGCCCGACGATGTCTCGCTGAAGAGTAGTGTCCCGCCGGTATTCGTTATCTTGACGTCTGCGGCGGTGCTGCTGCCCCGAAAATCGATCTGACCGCCCGAACCGATGATCAGCTGCTGCGCGTTGCCGGAATTGTTCACGATGCCGGCGCCGTTGAAATTGAGCTGAGCGCCGGACAGAACCCCGATGAGGAAGCCGGGCGCTCCGGCTTCGAACGTGAAACCGTCGGGGTTGCGCGTGGTGCTGCCGGACAGCACCAGCGACGTCGACGCGCCGTTGTTGCGGAACACCGCGGTATCGTTGGAGTCCGGAACGATAGCCGGCCCACTCCAGTTCGATGCCGTATTGTACAACTGATCCGTGCCGACCCAGACCTGCTGAGCCGTCGCGGGCATGGCCACCGCCACCAGCGCGGTCGAACCGAGAAGCGACGAAAGCAGCAGCCGTCTTGGTGCGCGACGTGCCCGGCCTACGACGCTCGACCTCAGCCCCTCACCAATGCCCCGAACCTGCACGCAACTGCCCCGTCACCTCTCAGGTCATTGGCGACCTGATTCAGGAAACAGCCTAAAGGTTCAGGATTAGGATGCAAATAGGAACCATTATCGGAACCCAAAATCGGCGATGAGACTGGTCGCCGCCGCGAGCGCGTGATAGCGCTCCGGCAAACAACAGCGGGGAGATGGAACGCGATGATCGAGGCGGTGATCTGGGATTTCGGCGGGGTGCTCACGAGCTCGCCGTTCGAGGCATTTGCGCGGTTCGAGACCGAGCGCGGGCTGCCGATCGACATCATTCGCCGCACCAACGCCGCCAATCATTTCGAGAACGCCTGGGCCAAATTCGAGCGCGCGGAAATCGATCTCGACACCTTCGACGAGCTGTTCGCTGAAGAATCCCGCGCGCTCGGCGCCGAGGTGCGCGGCCGCGACGTCCTGCCGCTGCTGTCCGGCACGCTGCGTCCCGAGATGGTCGCGGCGCTGCGCACAATCAAGCAGAACCACAAGACCGGCTGCATCACCAACAATCTGCCGGCCAACGCGATCGGT
>NZ_QTKI01000734.1:0-1112 GCF_010820945.1 Rhodopseudomonas sp. BR0C11 | reverse complement strand
CGATCTCGGCGTCGATCTGCTCGTCACCACCGGCGGTGCATCGGCCGGCGACCACGATCTGGTCAAAGGCGCGCTGGAAGCCGAAGGCACCACGATCGCGTTCTGGAAGATCGCGATGCGGCCGGGCAAGCCGATGATGCACGGCCATCTCGGCCCGATGCGGGTGATCGGCTTGCCCGGCAACCCAGTGTCGTCCTACGTCTGCGCAGTGCTGTTCATGGTGCCGCTGATCCGCGCGCTGTGCGGCATGAGCGAGCCAAGGCATGTCCGCGAACCGGCGCTGCTCGGCGCGGACCTTTCTGCCAACGATCAGCGCGAAGACTATCTCCGCGCCACGCTGTCGCACGACCAAACCGGACGGCAGATCGCCACTCCGGTCGACAGCCAGGATTCGTCGCTGCTGGCGCGGCTGGCGACCGCGGAAGCGCTGATCGTGCGTCCGGCTTTCGCGCCGGCGGCACCGGCCGGTTCACCCTGCGTCATCCTTAAGCTCCCGCTATAGCGACCCGTGAAAATCCTAGATTTCGATTAAGAGGTTGCGGAACACACCCCGAACAGATAGTGTCCGTTCATGATTTGTTTTCGAGATTCGGCGACGATGACGCTCTCACAAGGGCTCGTGGCCCGAACCGGAACGCACCTCGAACCGGCACATCATCGCCGACTGGGGATTTGCCGATGCTGACGCGCAAGCAGTTTGAGCTGTTGAAATTCATCAACGAGCGACTGAAGGAAGCCGGCGTGCCGCCGTCCTTCGACGAGATGAAGGATGCGCTCGACCTCCGTTCCAAGTCCGGCATTCATCGCCTGATCACCGCACTTGAAGAGCGCGGTTTCATCCGGCGGCTGCCCAATCGCGCCCGCGCGATCGAAGTCATCAAGCTGCCCGACACCGGCGGGATGCCCGGCAACAGCCGGCGCGGTTTCACCCCGAGCGTGATCGAAGGCAATCTCGGCAAGGTGCGGCCGCCGAGCCCGGCGCCGGCCGAGGATGACCATGATCGCGGCAGCGTCGCGGTGCCGGTGATGGGCCGGATCGCAGCCGGTACGCCGATCGAAGCCCTGCAAAGCCGCAGCCACACCATCAGCGTGCCGGCCGACATGCTCGGCAG
>NZ_QTKI01000733.1:0-1113 GCF_010820945.1 Rhodopseudomonas sp. BR0C11 | reverse complement strand
TCCGGCATCTTCCGCGAGGACGAGATCATCCTCGAAGCGCAGCAGCGCGCGATGCTCGAGAACCCCGATCGGGTGTTTTACAACCTGAACATCGACGCCGGCGCGATGTGGTCGCGCAAGCTGATCGACCGCATGGTCGCACAGGAGAACGCGCCGAAACTGCAGGCGGCGGAGTAAGCGATGAACGACAAGGCCGCCGACCGTTCGATGTCGCAGACCGTGCGCGCGCAGCTGGCGCTGCGCGACATGGTGCTGTCCGGCCAGCTCCGCGCCGGCGAACGGATCTCCGAACTGCAGGCGGTCGATATCACCGGGGTGTCGCGCACGCCGGTGCGGATGGCGCTGGTGCGGCTGGAGGACGAGGGCCTGCTGCAGGCGATTCCGTCCGGCGGCTTCATGGTGAAAGCGTTCTCCGAACGCGACATCCTCGACTCGATCGAACTGCGGGGCACCATGGAAGGCCTCGCCGCGCGGCTCGCCGCAGAACGCGGCGCCAGCGCCCGGCAGCTCGAGCCGCTGAAGCAATGCCTCGGCGATATCGACGACCTGGTGCGGCAGGACCCGATCTCGGTCGACGCGTTCTCGGCCTATGTGGCGCTGAATGCGCGGTTTCACGCGCTGCTCAACGAGCTGTGCGGCTCGGCGCCGGTGATGCGGCAGATCGATCGCGTCGCCGCCCTGCCCTTCGCTTCGCCGAGCGCTTTCGTGATGGCGCAATCGGGGCTGCCGGAGGCGCACCAGATCCTGCTGATTGCGCAGGATCACCACCGCGCCGTGATCGACGCGATCGAGAACCGCGAAGGCGCACGCGCCGAAGCGGTGATGCGCGAGCACGCCCGGCTTGCGGTGCGCAATTTGCGGCTGGCGCTGAGGAGCCGCACCCATCTCGACCTGCTGCCGGCGCTCACGCTCGTGACCCAGGCCGCCGACAGATAGTCAGCTTCCCCCTCATCGACAGGAGCCCTTGATGCGCTTCGCCGAACAGTGGACCAGCAGCACCGTCGTATCGACCCGCGACCTGACGCCGTCGATCCGTGAGATCGTGCTCGAGCCCGACGTCGCAGTCACCACCTGCGCGCCCGGCAGCCATATCAACGTCGCGCTGCTGATCGA
>NZ_QTKI01000732.1:0-1118 GCF_010820945.1 Rhodopseudomonas sp. BR0C11 | reverse complement strand
TCTTCCATCGCGATCGGCACGATCAGGTGCACTTCCATCGCGATGTTGTCGCCCGGCATCACCATCTCGGTGCCTTCCGGCAGGTGCACCACACCGGTCACGTCGGTGGTGCGGAAGTAGAACTGCGGACGGTAGTTGGTGAAGAACGGGGTGTGGCGGCCGCCCTCTTCCTTGGTCAGGATGTAGGCTTCGGCCTTGAACTTGGTGTGCGGCTTCACCGAACCCGGCTTGCACAGCACCTGGCCACGCTCGACGTCTTCACGCTTGGTGCCGCGCAGCAGCGCGCCGATGTTGTCGCCCGCCTGGCCCTGATCGAGCAGCTTGCGGAACATTTCGACGCCGGTGCAGGTCGTCTTCTGCGTCGGGCGGATGCCGACGATTTCGATTTCCTCACCGACCTTGATCACGCCGCGCTCGACACGACCGGTCACCACGGTGCCGCGGCCCGAGATCGAGAACACGTCTTCGACCGGCATCAGGAACGGCTGGTCGATCGGACGCTCCGGCTGCGGGATGTAGGCGTCGACCTGGCGCATCAGCTCCAGGATCGCGTCGTGGCCCAGCTTCGGATCCGAGTTCTCGAGCGCCGCCAGCGCCGAGCCCTTCACGATCGGAATGTCGTCGCCCGGGAAGTCGTACTTCGACAGAAGCTCGCGCACTTCCATCTCGACCAGCTCGAGCAGTTCCGGATCGTCGACCATGTCGCACTTGTTCAGGAACACCACCAGCGCCGGCACGCCGACCTGACGGGCCAGCAGGATGTGCTCGCGGGTCTGCGGCATCGGGCCGTCGGCCGCCGACACCACCAGGATCGCGCCGTCCATCTGCGCCGCACCGGTGATCATGTTCTTCACGTAGTCGGCGTGGCCGGGGCAGTCGACGTGCGCGTAGTGACGGTTCTGCGTCTCGTACTCGACGTGCGCGGTCGAAATCGTGATGCCGCGCGCCTTCTCTTCAGGCGCCTTGTCGATCTGGTCATAGGCCGTGAACGTCGCACCGCCCGTCTCCGCCAGAACCTTGGTGATCGCCGCAGTCAGCGACGTCTTGCCATGGTCGACGTGACCGATCGTCCCGATGTTGCAATGCGGCTTCGTACGTTCAAACTTTGCTTTGGCCAT
>NZ_QTKI01000731.1:0-1127 GCF_010820945.1 Rhodopseudomonas sp. BR0C11 | reverse complement strand
GCTATATGGCGGGCGTGTTCGGCATTCACCCGCGCGACGCGATCGGCCACACCACCGCGGAGCTGATGTCGCGGTTCGGCTCGCACAAGACCGACGCCAACGACAAACGCGTGCTGGAGACCGGCGAGGGGCTCGGCTTCTACGAGGAGGAGTATCGCGACGCCACCGGCGCGGTGCGGCAGTGGCTGGTCAACAAGATGCCGCTGAAGGACGCCGACGGTCAGATCGAGCGGATCGTCACGGTGGCGCTCGATATCGGCGAACGCAAGCGCGGCGAACTCGAGATGCGCCAGGCCAAGGACGCGGCGGAGGCGGCGCTGCGCAACCTGCGCGAGACCCAGCAGTCGCTGATCGAAGCCGAAAAGCTCGCCGCGCTCGGCCGGCTGGTCGCCGGCGTCGCGCACGAGGTCAACAACCCGGTCGGCATCAGCCTGACGGTGGCCTCGGCGCTGGAGCGCAAGGCCGCGGTGTTCGCCACCGAGGTGGCGCGCGGCGAGTTGAAGCGGTCGCGCCTCAACGAGTTTCTGGAGACGACGCGCGATGCCTCGTCGCAGCTGGTCGCCAATCTCAACCGCGCCGCCGAGCTGATCCAGTCGTTCAAGCAGGTCGCGGCCGACCGCAACTACTCGGATCAGCGCCTGTTCGATCTCGGCGATCTCACCGAGCAGGTGGTGATGAGCCTGCGGCCGGGCCTGCGCAAACACAATCTGACGCTGAACGTCGAGTGCCAGCCCGGGCTGATGATGAATTCCTATCCGGGCCCTTATGGCCAGGTGCTGACCAACCTGTTCCTGAATTCGGTGGCGCACGCGTTTCCAAACGGCCGTGCCGGGACGGTCGAGATCCAGGTGCGGGCGGCGGGCAACGATCACGTCGTGGTCGCGTATTCCGACGACGGCTGCGGCATGAGCCTCGACGTCCGCCGCCGCGCGTTCGACCCGTTCTTCACGACGCGGCGGGACCAGGGCGGCACCGGCCTCGGCCTGCACATCGTCTACAACATCATCACCAACCGGCTCGGCGGCCGGCTCGAACTCGACTCCGAACCGGGCAACGGCACCCGCATCCTGATGACGCTGCCGCGCACCGCGCCGCAGGAGCGCGCCGAGCTTTCGGCGGCTTCGGCC
>NZ_QTKI01000730.1:0-1130 GCF_010820945.1 Rhodopseudomonas sp. BR0C11 | reverse complement strand
GGGCCGCGGCCGCGGGATCGCCAGCAGGTCGGAGGCGCCGGGCAGGGCGCGTGCGGCGGCGCGCAGTTCGTTGCGGCGGAAATCCTGGCAGCGCTGCCAGCTCGACAGCATCCGCCGGGCCAGCCCGCCGACTTCGACGAACAGCTCGGCGCGCACCGGGACGGCCATTTCGGCCGCCGCCGTCGGGGTCGGCGCACGCTTGTCGGCGGCAAAATCGATCAGGGTGACGTCGGTCTCATGGCCGACTGCCGAGATCAGCGGGATCATGCTGTCGGCCGCGGCCCGGACCACGATCTCTTCGTTGAACGACCATAGATCTTCCAGCGAGCCGCCACCGCGCGCGACGATCAGCAGATCCGGCTGCGGGATCGGCCCATCCGGGCTGAGTTCGTTGAAGCCGCGGATCGCGGCGGCGATCTGCTCGGCCGAGCCTTCGCCCTGCACCCGCACCGGCCACACCAGCACGCGGCGCGGGAAACGGTCTTCAAGGCGGTGCAGGATGTCACGGATCACCGCTCCGGTCGGCGAGGTGACGACGCCGATCACCTCCGGCAGCCACGGCAGCAGCTGTTTGCGCGCCTCGTCGAACAGGCCCTCGGCGGCGAGCTTCTTCTTGCGCTCTTCCATCAGCGCCATCAGCGCGCCGACGCCGGCGGGCTCGAGCGCCTCGATCACGATCTGATATTTCGACGAGCCCGGGTAGGTGGTCAGCTTGCCGGTGGCGATGACCTCGAGGCCTTCCTGCGGCTTGAACCGCATCCGCCCGGCCACGCCCTTCCAGATCACCGCCTCGATCTTGGCGCCCTCGTCCTTCAGGGCGAAATAGCAGTGGCCCGACGAATGCGGCCCGCGAAACCCGGTGATCTCGCCGCGCACCCGGACATGCCCATAGGTGTCCTCGACCGTCCGCTTCAGCGCCTGCGACAGCTCGGAAACGGTGAATTCGCCGACATTGGCAAGGGTTTGGGGGGACTGCAGTCGGGCCATGCGATTCGCGGTGCGTTGAGGAGCCGGCAACGTAGGGAGTCTTTGCGGTTCCGGCTACCTTGCTGGTCGATTTACTCTGTGATACAGAGTTCTCTATAAATGACGAGGAGGCCGGTATGAAGGTGGTGCGGGCAGGGCTGCGG
>NZ_QTKI01000729.1:0-1134 GCF_010820945.1 Rhodopseudomonas sp. BR0C11 | reverse complement strand
CACGCAGGCGCTGCGGGTAAAGCCGGGCAGTCCGCAGGTCAAGCTCACGGTCGGCAAGGATTGGGGCTCGGGCGCCTATGTCGTCACGACGCTGCGCCGGCCGCTCGACACCGCCGCGCAGCGGATGCCGGGCCGTGCGATCGGCCTGAAATGGTTCGGCATCGACAAGGCGGCACGCACGCTGTCGGTCGAGCTGTCGCCGCCGGCCTTGGTGCGGCCGTCGACGACGCTGAAACTGCCGGTCCGGCTCGGCGGGCTGTCGCCCGGCGAAGACGCCAAGATCGTGGTCGTCGCGGTCGACGTCGGCATCCTCAATCTCACCGGCTACAAGCCGCCGGCACCGGACGTGTACTATCTCGGCCAGCGCCGGCTCAGCGCGGAGATCCGCGACCTCTATGGCCAGCTGATCGACGGCATGCAGGGCGCGCGTGGCCAGATCCGTTCCGGCGGTGACTCCTCCGCGGCCGAGCTGCAGGGCAGCCCGCCAACGCAGAAGCCGCTGGCGCTGTATTCCGGCATCGTCACCGTGGCGGCCGATGGCACCGCGACGATCGACTTCGACATTCCCGAATTCGCCGGCACCGCGCGGGTGATGGCGGTGGCGTGGACCGCCACCAAGGTCGGCCGCGCCAACACCGATGTCACGGTGCGCGATCCGGTGGTGCTGACCACGACGCTGCCGCGCTTCCTGCGCAACGGCGACCGCGGCACCATGGCGTTCGACCTTGACAACGTCGAAGGCGCCGCGGGCGACTACACCATCAAGGTCAGCGCCAGCGGTCCGGTGAAGCTGAGCGGCGAGGCGGCCACCACGATGAAGCTCGCCGCCAAGCAGCGCGGCTCGGCCAAGCTGATGCTGGACGCCGGTGGCGCCGGCACGGCTGCGCTCGATGTCGCGATCCAGGGGCCGAACGGCCTGTCGCTGGCGCGGCACTATGCGCTCGACGTCCGTCCCGCCAACCAGACCCTGGCGCGGCGCTCGATCCGGACGCTCGCCAAGGGCGACAGCCTGACGCTGACCTCCGACATGTTCTCCGACCTGGTGCCGGGCACCGGCGGACTGTCGCTGTCGGTCAGCATGTCGACGGCGCTCGACGCCGCCACCATCCTCAAGGCGCTCGACCGCTATCCGTT
>NZ_QTKI01000073.1:0-15690 GCF_010820945.1 Rhodopseudomonas sp. BR0C11 | reverse complement strand
GAGTGGAGGCGCTGCGCCAGGCCGAACCGCAGCGGCGATGGGCGCTGGCGCTGCGCTGGGCCGCGTTCGGCCTCGCCGCCGTCGCCGCTTGTTGCGCCACGCCTTATGGTTGGGGCACGCTGCTGGCAGCCACCAAGATCCTCAGCCTCGGCGAAGTGCTGTCGACGCTCGGCGAGTGGGCGTCGTCGGATTTCTCCAAGTTCGGCACCTTCGAAGCCAGCCTGCTGGCGCTGCTCGGCATCACCCTGGCGCGCGGGTTGACACTGCCGTGGCCGCGGCTGCTGTTGGTGCTCGGGCTGGTGCATATGGCGCTCGCTCACGTCCGCAGCATCGAACACTACGCGCTCCTGGTCCCGATGATCGCGGCACGGCCGTGGGCGCTGCAGCTCGGGCTTGGGCGCAAGTCGGCCGAGGCGAAGCCTGATCTCGCTCCGCCGGCCTGGGCCGGCGTCGTCGCGGTGATCGCAATCATCGCGGCCACGATCGCCGCGGCGCCGCGGCTCCATTATCGCTTCGACGAGCCCCAGGTGCCGGAGCGGGCACTGGCTGCCGCGCAGGCGCACGGGGCCAAGCGGATCTTCAACGCCTACATCTTCGGCGGTTATCTGATCTCGCGCCACGTACCGGTGTTCATCGACGGCCGTGCCGAGCTGTATGGCGAGGCGCGGGTCATGGACATGATCCGCGCCACTGCAGGGCGCGATCCCGCCGCGCTCAACCGCATGCTGACCGACAACGACATCGATGCGACGATGCTGCCGCCGAGCGCGCCTGCCGTCCGCCAGATGGACGAACGGCCGGGCTGGCGCCGGCTTTATGCCGACGATATCGCCGTCGTGCATGTGCGCGATTAGCTCGGTCATTCCGAGCGAAGCAATCCAGTTTCGAGTCCGGAGCTGGATTGCTTCGTCGCTTCGCTTCTCTCAATGACGAGGGGCCAAGCTGCGACCTAAAGATTGCTCTCGGTGATCGCGCTGTACACCAGGGTGCGCAGCTCGCGGCGGATCGGGTAGGCGCTGGAGGGGATGAGCTGGGTCATGAAGATGGTGATCAGCTCTTCGGCCGGATCGATCCAGAACGCCGTCGAGGCGGCGCCGCCCCAATAGAATTCGCCGGCCGAGCCCGGCAGCAGCGTCAGCGCCGGATTCATGTTGACGGCGAAGCCGAGCCCGAAGCCGATGCCGGCATTGGTCGCTTCGGAGAACATCGACAGCGACATCTGGGTGAGGTCGCGGTTGCCGGGCAAATGATTGCTGGTCATCAGCTTCAGCGTCTTCGGCCCGATCAGCCGGACGCCTCCGAGTTCGCCGCCGTTGAGCAGCGCGCGGCAGAAGGTGAGATAGTCGGCGGTGGTCGAGACCAGCCCGCCGCCGCCGGAAATTAGCGCGGGCGGCGCGAGGAAGCTCGAGGTTGCCGGATCGTCCGACAGCGTCATGCCGCCCTTGCCGTCGGCGGTGTAGCAGGCGGCGAGCCGCTGCGCCTTGGCGGCCGGCACGTAGAAGTCGGTGTCGGTCATGCCGAGCGGATCGAGGATGCGCTGCTTGACGAACTGCTCGAACGGCATGCCGCTGATCTTCTGCACGATGTAGCCGACGATGTCGGTCGACACCGAGTAGTTCCAGGCGTCGCCCGGCGAGAACTCCAGCGGGATCTGCGCCAGATCGGCGATCCAGGAATCCAACGTGCCGGCCTTCTCGAAGGCGCCGATGCCTTTGTCGCGATAGGCGGCGTCGATATTGGTGCGATTCTGGAAGCCATAGGTTAGGCCGGAGGTGTGGCGCAGCAGGTCGACCACCTGCATCGGCCGCGCCGGCGGTTTGGTCAGGAAATACGGCGCGATGCCGGCCTGGAACACGCCGAGATTGGCCCATTGCGGAATGTACTTCACCACCGGATCGTCGAGCTGCACCCGGCCTTCCTCGAACAGCATCATCAATGCCACCGAGGTGATCGGCTTGGTCATCGAATAGATGCGGAAGATGGTGTCGTCGCGCACCGCGACTTTGCGTTCGACGTCGGCGAAGCCGAGCGAGGACTGGTACACGATCTGGCCGCGACGATACACCAGTGTCTGGGTGCCTGGCAGCTTGCCGGAATCGAGATACAGTCGCCGCAGATGATCGTCGATCCGGCGCAGCGCGGCCTCGGACATGCCGGCGCTGGCGGCCGATCCGATGGTCGGCGTCGAGGATTGGGCTACTGCGGCTTGGCTCGGCATCGCTTCACTCCTGAAGATCGTGGATCGTCCGGTTGACGGTCCCGGATTCTGAGATGGTTCGCTCGGGCGCCCTTGATATCGGAAAACCGTGATGCGTTCTATCGGCGCCATGCGGCGCGCGATGCGCCGACGTCTGTGCTTCCATGCATGCCCGCCTTCCGTGGCGGCGCTTACCACGGCAGGAAGCATGGTGTACCGTCGCCGCCTCTCCAACGACCATTGAGCGGGACATGCCTCAATTCGACGAGACCGACCTCACCGAGGCGGTCGTCAAGAGCTTCGACGAAACCCCCGATCCGCGCATGAAGCTGTTGATGCGCGAGCTGGTGCGCTCGCTGCACGACTATGTCCGCCGCACCGGCCTGACCTTCGAGGAATGGGAGAAGGCGATCGATTTCCTCACCCGCACGGGGCAGAAATGCACGCCGAGCCGGCAGGAATTCATCCTCCTGTCGGACGTGCTCGGGGTCTCGATGCTGGTCGATGCCGTCAATCACCGCGACCGCGCCGGCGCGACGCAGACGACGGTGCTCGGCCCGTTCTATGTCGGCGAGCACAAGCCGATGCCGCACGGCGCCGACATTGCCGAAGGCGTTGACGGCGAACCGATGTATGTGGCGGCCCGCGTCACCGATCTCGACGGCGCGCCGATCGTCAATGCGGCGGTCGATGTCTGGCACGCCGACGATGACGGCTTCTATGATTCCCAGAAACCTGGATATGCCGAGCAGGGCGCGTCGCTGCGGGCGCGGTTCGCGACCGACGCGGACGGACGGGTGGCGTTCCGCACCATCCTGCCGTGCAGCTATCCGATCCCGATCGACGGCCCGGTCGGTGACCTGATCCTGGCGGCCCGCAGGCACCCGATGCGGCCGGCCCATGTGCATTTTCTGGTCAGCGCCCCTGGCTTCGAGCCGCTGGTCACCCATGTTTTCATCGAAGGTGATAAATATCTGGAGTCCGACGTCGTCTTCGGGGTCAAGGACGAGCTGATTTCGAACGTTGAATTGCGCAACGATGCGGTGATGCCCGACGGTCGCGAAGCCTCGGGGCCGTGGCATTTGATGACTTACGAGTTCCGGCTGAAGCCGGGCCAAGGCGCCGCGCCGCGGCCGATGATGGCCAACACGGCGTGATCGTGATGGGAGTGGATGGTGACTGGGGACATGCGCAGATTCGGCCGGATGGGGCCGAAGCTTGCGCCGATCGGGCAGGGCACCTGGTATATCGACCAGGGTGACCGCGCGTCGGCGCTCGCCGCGCTGCGGCGCGGCCTCGATCTCGGCCTGACGCACATCGACACTGCCGAGATGTATGGCGACGCCGAGCCTCTGGTCGCCGAAGCGATTGCCGGCCGGCGCGACGAGGTGTTCTTGGTTTCAAAAGTGTTACCGAGCAACGCCTCCCGCCGCGGCACCGTCGCGGCCTGCGAGCGTTCGCTGGCGCGGCTCCGCACTGATCGGCTCGACTGCTATCTGCTGCATTGGCGTGGGCATTATCAGCTCAGCGAGACGGTGGCCGCGTTCGAGGAGCTGGTCGCCGCCGGCAAGATCCGGTCCTGGGGCGTCAGCAATTTCGACGCCGGCGACCTGCGCGAGCTGCACAGGATCGCCGGGGACGGCAAGATCGCCTGCAATCAGGTGCTGTATCATCTGCTCGAACGGGCGATCGAGCACACCGTTATTCCGTGGTGCGAAGCTCATGGCGTCGCGGTGACGGCATATTCGCCGTTCGGTCACGACGAATTTCCGGCGCCGCGTAGCGCGGCGGGCCGGCTGCTGCAGAGCGTCGCCGATGCCCATGGCGCGACGCCTCGGCAAGTGGCGCTGGCGTTTCTGACCCGGCGGCCGTCGGTGTTTGCGATCCCGAAGGCCGGCAATCCGGCCCACGCCGCGGACAACGCGGCGGCCCTCGCGCTCCAGCTCAGCGAGGAGGAGATCGACGCGATCGATCAGGCCTGCCCGCTCGGCCCGGAGCCCGCCAGCCTGCCGATGCTGTAAGCGAAAAAGCGCGGGCAGGGCGATACAAGCCCACCGCGCAGGCGCTTTTTGGCCTTTCGCATGACCGAGTCCCGATTTCGGGACTTGTCCTGGCGCGCCGAACATCGTTTTGTCGGATTATTAGTTGATAGGGACCTCCTCCCGCGGACGGCTCCCGCTTCCCTGCCATCTCCAAAGCGTTATCGAGCCTTGACCGTCACCTCGCCAAGCAACGACGCCGTGCGCCGGCTCACCCATCGCCACGCCGACCATCCGCTGCGCGGCATCGCGCTGATCGTCGGCTCGACGGTGTTTCTCGCCTGCTCGGACACGCTGGCGAAGTATCTCGGCCGCACGCTACCGCCGATCGAGATCGGCTGGATTCGGTTTCTGGTGTTCCTGCTGATCATGATCCCGGTGGCGCTCGCCTCCAAGGAATCGCCGCTGCGCTCGGTGCGTCCGAAGCTGCAGGTGTTGCGGGCGCTGGCGCTGGTGTCATCCTCGGTGCTGTTCATCACCAGCCTGCAGTTCCTGCCGATCGCGGAAGCCTCGGCGACGTCGTTCGTGGCGCCGCTGTTCGTCACCGCGCTGTCGATCCCGCTGCTCGCCGAGCACGTCGGCATCCGGCGCTGGATCGCGACGCTGGTCGGCCTCGTTGGCGTGCTGATCGTAATCCGGCCCGGCTCGGCCGCGTTCGATCCTGCGGTGCTGCTGCCGATCCTGTCGGCATTCGGCTGGGCGCTGACGCTTACCTTGACGCGGATGATCAGCGGCGCCGATCGCGCCGTGGTCACGATGTCGTTCTCGGCGTTGGTCGGCTTCATCACCCTCAGCGCGGTGGTGCCGTTCGTCTGGGTGACGCCGACCTGGCAGGACATCGGCATTGGCCTGCTGGTCGGGCTCGCCTCGACCATGGGGCAGTGGGTGGTGGTGCTAGCTTATCGCTATGCCGACGCCTCGGTGCTGGCGCCGTTCACCTATAGCCAGCTTGTCTGGGTCGCGTTTCTCGGCTTTGGCGTGTTCGGCGAGGTGCCCGACGTCTGGACCTTTGTCGGCGCCGCGGTGATCATCGGCAGCGGCATCTACACCGCACAGCGCGAGCGGCTACGCCGCAAGCAGCAGGAACTGCCCTCAGAGCCGTATCCGAGCCCCTGAGCTATCCGCGCGCGAACGATGGTGCGTACGACTTCTCGTTGTTGTCGGCTGCTATCTACACGTAGCAATATTCCAGCGATGATGAGTAACGGATGTCGCGCGGCGTTCCGCCGCGACGGCTGCGGTCAATTTGGCGATCGCTTTAAGCATTAGGCAAAACCACGATGCCAGAGTGCGAAGCGAAAGCAGGTTCAAATCGCAGATGGCTGAATTTCCTTCCGCGTCCGACGCCCACAGTTGGGGAATGATCGCTCTGGCCGCCGTGCTGTGCGCACTTGGCGTCGTGGCGGCTTATGGCGGGCTGCGCAGCGTCCGGATCAGCGAGGGCAAGGGACGCCGGTACTGGATCATCGCGACCGGCTTTGCCTCGATCAGTTCAGTGGCGTCTGTTGCAGCGCTGGCGCTGCTCGCGGCCTCGGATGCGCCGCTTGCACCGACCATCGCGCTGGCGCTGATGATCGGCTCTGTGATCGCGACCACCGGCTTTGCGAGCCTGGCGGTTTGGCTAAGTTCGATCGCAGGTCGCCGCACCCGACTGACCTTGGCCGAACGCGACATGGTGCTGGACGCGATCCTCAACGATGCGGCGCGCGGGTTCTGTCTGTTCGACGCTGAGGGGCGGCTGAAGCTTTGGAACGAGGCCTTCCTCGACATCTATGCGATCCCGCCGGGCCGTGAGATCGCCGGTCACTGCCTGCGTCGCACGCTGGCGGTAATGCGGAATTCCGGCAACTTCGTCAGCGATCAGCGGCAACTGGTCGAACTGCGTGCCGCGATCGCCTCGGGTGGACCGGCCAGCCTGGTCGCCGAACTGCGAGACGGCCGGCATATCCGGATCGATCTGAGACGTCTGCCGAACGGCGGCTGGATCGCCAAGCATAGCGATGTCACCGACCACAAACAGGCCGAGCAGCGCTTCGCTTATCTGGCGTTGCACGACGTTGCCACCGGTCTGCCGAACCGCGCCGCGTTCAACGACCGCATCGTCCAGAGCGTCGAGCAGGCGCGCCGCTTCGATGGCAGCTTCGCAGTGATCCGGCTCGGCATCGATCGCTTCAAAGAGATCAACGACGTGTTCGGCCAGGCGGTCGGAGACGCGGTGCTGGCCGAGATGGCGCGTCGTCTCGCAGACACCTGCCATTGGGGCTTCCTGGCACGGCCGGGCGGCGACGAGTTTTCGATCGTCACTCCGCCTGATGCCGCGGACGACTCGATCCAGGACGTCTGCCGGCAGCTTGCAGAGCTGTGCGACACCGAGTTCGAAGTCGATGGCCATCACATCCGCGTCGGTGCGACCGCGGGTGTCAGCGTCTATCCGCGCGACGGCGATGACGCGGACACGCTGATCGCCCATGCGGACGTTGCGCTGTATCGCGCCAAGACCGAGCAACGCGGCACGGTGTGCCTGTTCGAGCCGGCGATGGATCTGCAGATCCGTGAAAAGCGCGCGCTGCAGCGCGAGCTTGCGGTGGCGCTGGAGCAGCGCCAGTTCGAAATCCACTACCAGCCGCAGGCCTGCACATCCGGCGAGATCGTCGGCTTCGAAGCGCTGCTGCGCTGGCGCCATCCGGTGCGCGGCATGGTGTCGCCGGCGCTGTTCGTGCCGCTCGCGGAAGAGACCGGCCAGATCGGCCCGATCGACGAATGGGTGCTGCGCAGCGTCTGCGCCGAGGCGGCGTCATGGGCCAAGCCGCTGGCGATCGCCGTCAATTTCTCGCCGCTCGACTTCCGCCGCTTCGATGTGCCGGCGCTGATCCTGCAGATCCTGCTGGAAAGCGGGCTGGAGGCCTCGCGTCTCGAAATCGAGATCACCGAAGGCGTGCTGATCGACGATTTCGCCGGGGCGATCGCGATTCTGCGCAAGATCAAGAATCTCGGCGTGCGCGTCGCGATGGACGATTTCGGCGCCGGCTATTCGTCGCTGTCGTATCTGCAGTCGTTTCCGTTCGACAAGATCAAGATCGATCAGGCCTTCACCCGGAAGCTCGAAACCAATCCGGAATCGGCCGCGATCGTCGAAGCGATCCTCAGCCTGGCACGGACGCTGAAACTGCCGGTGATCGCCGAGGGCGTCGAGACCGAGAAACAGCTCGCGTTCCTGGCTCAGGCCGGCTGCGACGAGGTGCAGGGCTATCTGATCGGCAGGCCGCAACCGATCGCGCATTACCGCGATCTGACCACCGGCGAAGCGGTCGCCGCGACACCGTTGGCGCAAGCCGTTTGATGCTGCGCCGCAGCAGGATGCTCGTAATTTCCGTGCAGTGGTAGAAGATCTTTCTCGATCACGCCACACACGCGCAATTGTGCGAGGATGCCTTGCTCCGCTCGTGTCGGTGATTTTATATGCCCTTCCCGCATATGGCGGTGGTCGATTTTTCGGACCGTTCGTACCGAGGCGAGGGCCTCGCGCGACGGCGCCGATCCTGATCACACTCACCACCAACCACCCGCGATTAAGCAAGAGGTTCCGATGGTCAACCGCATGCAGTTCTATATCGATGGCGCCTGGGTCGATCCCGTCGTCAAGAAGTCGACGCCGGTCGTCAATCCCGCCACCGAAGAGGCGATGTATGAGGTTGCGCTCGGCTCCAAGGCCGACGTCGACAAGGCGGTCGCCGCTGCCAAGCGCGCGTTCGAAACGTTCTCGGTGACCAGCCGCGAAGAGCGCATCGCGCTGCTGGAGAAGGTGGTCGCGATTTACAAGAGCCGGATGAAGGAAATCGGCGCTGCGATCTCCGACGAGATGGGCGCGCCGTTGCCGATGGCCGAGAAGATGCAGGCCGGCGCCGGCCTCGGTCACATCATGTCGACGCTCGACGTGTTGAAGAACTATCAGTTCGAGGAGCCGCTCGGCTCGGCGATGATCGTGCGTGAGCCGATCGGCGTCGTCGGCATGATCACGCCGTGGAACTGGCCGCTCAATCAGATCGCCTGCAAGGTCGCGCCCGCGATCGCAGCCGGCTGCACCATGGTGCTGAAGCCGAGCGAATTCACCCCGACCTCGGCGCTGCTGTTCGCCGAAATCCTGCACGAAGCCGGCTTGCCGAAGGGTGTGTTCAACCTCGTCAACGGCCTCGGTCCGGAGGTCGGCGCGGCGATGAGCGAACATCCCGACATCGACATGATCTCGTTCACCGGTTCGACCCGCGCCGGCATCGACGTCGCCCAGCGTGCGGCGCCGACGGTGAAGCGCGTCAGCCAGGAGCTGGGTGGCAAGTCGCCGAACGTCATCCTCGAGGACGCCGACCTGACCAAGGCGGTGACCGGTGGTGTGATGCACATGTTCAACAACTCCGGCCAGTCGTGCAACGCGCCGAGTCGGATGATCGTGCCGCTGTCGAAGATGAAGGAGGTCGCGGCGATCGCCAGGGGCGTCGCCGAGAAGACCAAGGCGGGCGATCCGCGCGGGGAAGGCACCACCATCGGTCCGGTCGTCAACCGCATCCAGTGGGACAAGATCCAGACGCTGATCAACAAAGGCATCGAAGAGGGCGCCACCCTCGTCGCCGGCGGTCCCGGCCTGCCGGAAGGCGTCAACAAGGGCTTCTATGTGCGCCCGACGGTGTTCGCCGACGTCACCAAGGACATGACCATCGCGCGTGAAGAAATCTTCGGGCCGGTGTTGGTGATCATGGGCGCCAAGGACGAGAACGAGGCAGTCGAGCTCGCCAACGACACGCCGTATGGTCTGGCCGGTTACGTCTCGGCCGGCTCGGTTGATCGCGCCCGCGCGGTCGGCCGCAAGATCCGCGCCGGCAACGTCAACCTGCAGGGCGTGCCCAACGAACGCACCGCGCCGTTCGGTGGCTACAAGCAGTCGGGCAACGGCCGCGAGTGGGGCAAGTTCGGTCTCGAAGAATATCTCGAGGTCAAGGCAATCGCCGGCTTCAACGCCGCGTAACTGCGACCGCGCGATGCCGGGACCGTGTGGTTCCGGCATCGCCGCGGGGTTAATGATTAATACGCTCGTGCGTTGATCCAGGTTCGAACGCCTGCCATTGCTGCTCCAATGGCCGTGACGCTACGAACCGACACCATTCATTTCGGCGCGCTCGACAGTTGGCGTGGCCTGTGCGCGATCTTGGTCGCGCTGTTTCATCTCAGTGTGCTTGGCCACATCCACGACGTTCCGCTGATTAGAAACGCATTTCTGTTCGTCGACTTCTTCTTCGTGCTCAGCGGCTTTGTGATCACCCACGCGTATCTCGGGCGCCTCAACACGGGTTCGGAGTTCACTGCCTTCGCGATCAAGCGGCTTGGGCGGATCTGGCCTTTGCACGTCGTCGTGCTGGCGGCGTTCGTGCTGGCCGAAGCCGTCAATTTCGCGCTGGCAATGGCGATCGGCTTCAAGACCGGACACGCGCCGTTCGCCACAGAAGGCTATCGGCCGCTGGTTGCGATTCCGGCGCAGTTGCTGCTGCTGCAGGCGGTGAATGTCTCGGACAAGCTGACCTGGAATTTCCCAAGCTGGAGCATCGGGGCCGAATACTGGACCTACCTCGTCTTCGGCCTGATCGCGCTCACCATGCCGCGGTGGCGGACGTTCGTGCTGGCCGCGGTTGGGCTGCTCGCGGCTGCGGTCGTGGCGTCGTTTTCAAAACACGGTATCGAAACCACCTACGACTTCGGATTGTTTCGCTGTCTGTACGGCTTCATGGTGGGCCATCTGACCTACCTGATCTACCGGACCGCAAAGGCCGCGCCGAGCCAGCGTTTCGGTACAGCGATCGAGGTCGGCATCGTCGCATGGGTCTGTGGTTTCGTCATTGCCGCCGGAAGAGGGCCGCTATCGCTGGCTGCGCCTCTGCTGTTCGGCTTGACCGTGCTGATCTTTGCTTACGAGCGCGGGCTGGTCTCGCGCATGTTGAAGTGGCCGGTGTTCGTCAAGCTCGGCGAACTGTCGTATTCGATCTACATGGTGCACGCCTTCGTTGCTTTGATGATCATGACCGCTGCGACGATCGGGCAGAAATTGATCGGGCGCCCTTTGCTCGTGGAACAGATCCACGACGGCGAACCGGTCAAGGTGATCGCCAACCTGAATGTCTACGTGCTGGACGCGATCTTCGTGGCCTACATCGGGATCGTCATCGGCCTCTCGGCGCTCACCAGACGGCTGGTCGAAATTCCCGGCCAACGTTTGTTCGGCCGTTGGGCCAAGAAGGCAGCTTCGGCAGCTCTATCAGCCGCAGCTCCACTGGGACCGGTGTCGCAGCAACCTTAGGGGCGGCCGCGCCGTCATTGCTGCCAAGGGACCGCCGCGCCGCCGAGGGCGCGGTCCGGTAGTCGTCCGAGTAGTTGGTTCATCTTACCGTCGTTAAAAGGAGCTTAAGTGCCGCGGCTCCGGGGCGATCGACTCGCCCGAACGAGGGCGAAGGATCCGATGAACCCGCTGCTTTCCGTCTCCCATCGACGCCAGTTCCTGACCATTGCCCTCAGCGGCGTCGCGATTTTGATCGCCCTGGTTGTGGCCAAGGTGATCACCTGACCCTCCGCGATTGACATCGGCGTCCGCCGTCCCTCAAGTGCAGCGAAACTGCTGCGGGACGGAACATGGCCGACGGATTGCGCAAGGGACTGACAGCTTACGGCGATTCAGGATTCTCGCTGTTCCTGCGCAAAGCCTTCATCAAGGCGATGGGCTATTCGGACGACGCGCTCGACCGGCCGATCGTCGGCATCACCAACACCCACAGCGACTACAATCCCTGCCACGGCAACGCACCGCAGATTATCGAGGCGGTGAAGCGCGGCGTGATGCTGGCCGGCGCGATGCCGATGGTGTTTCCGACCATCTCGATCGCCGAGAGTTTTGCGCATCCGACATCGATGTACTTGCGCAACCTGATGGCGATGGACACCGAGGAGATGATCCGCGCCCAGCCGATGGACGCGGTCGTGGTGATCGGCGGCTGCGACAAGACGTTGCCGGCGCAAGTGATGGCCGCGGTGTCGGCCGATCTGCCGACGGTGGTGATCCCGGTGGGGCCGATGGTGGTCGGACATCACAAAGGCGAGGTGCTTGGCGCCTGCACCGACTGCCGGCGGCTGTGGGCGAAGTATCGCGCCGGCGAGATCGACGATGCCGAGATCGAGGCGGTCAACGGCCGGTTGGCGCCGTCGGTCGGCACCTGCATGGTGATGGGCACCGCGTCGACGATGGCTTGCATGATCGAGGCGATGGGGCTGTCGCTGCCGATGAGCGCGACGATCCCGGCGCCGCACGCCGAGCGCTTCCGTTCGGCGGAGGCCAGCGGCCGCGTCGCCGCCGCGATGGCCAAGGCCAAGGGGCCGCGCCCCAGCGAGCTGCTGACGCCGGCGGCGTTCCGTAACGCGCAAGTGGTGCTGCAGGCGATCGGCGGATCGACCAACGGACTGATCCATCTCACCGCGATCGCCGGCCGTGTGCCGCACCGGATCGATCTCGACGAGTTCGATGCGATTGGCCGCCAGGTGCCGGTGCTGGTCGATCTCAAGCCGTCCGGCGCGCACTACATGGAGCACTTCCACCACGCCGGCGGCGTGCCGAAGCTGATGGCGCAGCTCGGGGATTTGATCGAACTCGACGCCAGCACCGTGACCGGCGCGACGCTGCGTGAGGTGGTGGCGCAGGCCGAGGATGTGCCGGGCCAGGACGTCATCCGCCCGCGCGATAATCCGATCCGCCGTGAAGGCGGGCTTGCGGTGCTGCACGGCAATCTGGCGCCGCGCGGCGCCCTGATCAAACATGCGGCGGCATCGCACGGCTTGCTGCAGCACACCGGCCGCGCGGTGGTGTTCGAAACGCTGGAGGACATGGCGCGGCGAATCGACGATCCCGATCTCGACGTCACGGCAGATGATGTGCTGGTGCTGCGCAATGCCGGACCGAAGGGCGCGCCCGGGATGCCGGAGGCGGGCTATCTGCCGATCCCGCTGAAGCTGGCGCGGGCAGGGGTGAAGGACATGGTCCGGATCTCGGACGCGCGGATGAGCGGCACTGCGTTCGGCACCATCGTGTTGCACATCACGCCGGAGAGCGCAGAGGGCGGACCGCTGGCGCTGGTGCAGACCGGCGACCGGATCGCCCTCGACGTCGCCGAGCGCCGGATCGACCTGCTGGTCGACGACGCCGAGCTCATCCGCCGCCGGGCCGCGCTGCCGGTGACTTCTGCGACCCGACCGGGACGCGGCTACGCGCAGTTGTTCCACGACGCGGTGTTGCAGGCCGACGAGGGCTGCGACTTCGATTTCCTCACCGCGTCCGGCCGCTCGACCTAGCGGGCTTCCGACCGGCGGTTGTTTGGCGGCTGTCGGATCGGCGCGCGCTCGTTCGTCCCATGGAGACACCATGGACCGAAGGAGCCGTCATGACCCTGAAGCCTGCGATCGAACTCGCCCGTGCCAGCGGCGTGCGCTATCCGAATGAGAGTGCCGAGTATCGCCGCGCGCGCGAGGCGCTGCTCGCCGAAGAGATCGAACTGCGCCGTCACATCGAGCGCGTTGCCGCGCAGCGTCGGCAGCTGCCGCCGGGCGGCGAGGTCACAAAGCCCTACGCGTTCGAAGGCGAGGGCGGGCGGACCGACTTCGCCGGTCTGTTCGGCGGCAAGCAAAGCCTCGTCGTTTACAACTTCATGTATGGGCCGCAGCGCGCTGAGCCGTGCCCGATGTGCACCTCGCTGCTGAGCGCCTGGGACGGCGAGGTACCGGACATCACCCAGCGGGTGGCGTTGGCAGTCGTCGCACGGTCGCCGATCGATCGTTTGATGGCGTTCAAGCGGCAGCGCGGCTGGCATTACCTGCCGTTGTTCACTGACCTAAACGGTGCGTTCAGCAACGACTATCACGCCATCACGCCCAGCGGCGACGAAGTGCCGGCGTTCAACGTCTTCACGCGCCGCGATGGCACGATCCGACACTTCTGGGGTGGCGAGATGACCGGCACGACGTCAGATCCGGGCCAGGACCCACGCGGGGCCCCGGACCTGATGCCACTGTGGACTATTTTCGATGTCACCCCGGAGGGACGGGGCACCGATTGGTATCCACGCTTGCGTTACACCTGAGTCGCTACCTGAGCCGTTGCGGCGGTGCTCACCGGCTCACATCAGGTTGGCCTCGAGATCTTCGAGCATCTCGAGGGTTTCGAGGTCGCCATTGTCTTCGAGCAGCTCGCGCAGCGTCGGCAGATAATTGTGGAGGATGCGCAGGTCGTCGAGACCCTGCTTGTCGCGCAGCTCGACGCGCTTCTGGGCGAAGTACGCCCAGAACGGGTTCTCGCCGGCATCGACGTGGCGCTGGAGCCTCTGCATCACCCGCTCGGAGCGACCCTCCCAGTCGCAGTGTTTGAAGCTGACATAACGATCGAAGGAAGCTGACATTCTGGGCCTCAAAACGTAAGAACGCGGCTCAGATGCAACCGGTATGCCATGGCAGGCGAGTCGTGCCGTCCTGCGCCGAAGCGCCGCGGAAGCGGGGGAAGTCCGGCCGGGGCCAGCTCCGCGTAATACTACGAGGATTGGACTTCGCGGACTTAGCGGGCAGGAGCTGCGGCCTCCAGCACTGCGCGCTTTCAATTAAGTTATTGATATTAAATCAAAAATTAGCCCGGAAGGGTCGTAACCATCCGTTAACCATAACGGAGCATGGTTCCCATTCGAGGCCGCTTAAACTGCATTTAACTAAAACCCGCCTTAATCGCGCTCCTCTGTTCTGCCACATCTGTATGCGGTATCTTGGTTCGCCGCTGACCGATGGGGAAAGTCGGGAAGTGAGCGAATGACAGTCGGCACGGGGCGGCGATCGCTGTCCAACCAACGTGGGGCCCGCTACATGGGGTTTCGGAAATCGCTCGGCGCGATCGGAATCGCGCTGCCGGTGATCGGTTGCGTCTGGACGGTTTATGCCAACACCGTCGGCGCCAGCATCTATCCGACCGTCGGCTCTTTGCGTGACGATCAGAGCACGCGCTCCTCGATCGAACGCACCTCGTTCTCCGCACGGTTCGAACCGCTCGCCGCCGCCGCCGAGGCCGCGCCGCAACTCATGGCTTCGCTGGCGCTGAAATCCGCCTTCAAGAGCCAAGAGAGCAAGGGCATCCAGGTCGCGTCCGCCGATCCGACCGACGTTCCGGTCACCGCCAGCGTCCAGGCCTCCGAGCCCGCCAAGACTGGCCATCGCTATTACGCTCTGCTCGATCCTTCCTATTCGTTCGGCTTCCAGCCCGATCGGTTCAAACAGCCCGGGCAAAATCGTCCCGCGGCGGCCGAGACCGAGGACGACGCCAAGGTCGGCGTCGCGCCGCCGCCGTCGCCGGTGAAGGAAGCGATGAACGTGCCGCTGCCGCCGCAGCGCACCAAGTCGGTTGCCGCCGTCACGCCGCGCAATCCGTCGCGCAACCCCTTCAGCCACGAAGCCCTGGTCGCCCGCGCCAAATCGGCGATCCTGATGTCCGCGCAGAACCACAAGTCCAGCTTCTTCGAGAAGCTGTTCGGCAAGGTCGACAGCCCGGCGCTCGCTTACGCCTCGGCCGACACCAGCGACATGGACGTTGGTCAGGTTCGCGACAGCGCCTTCAATCCCTCCGACGAAGATCGCTACACCGCTGTCTACGACATCACCGCCAAGATGGTGTACATGCCGGACGGCTCCAAGCTCGAGGCGCATTCCGGCCTCGGCGCCCGGATGGATGACCCCCGCCACGTCAGCGTGAAGATGCAGGGCGCCACCCCGCCGCATATCTACGACCTGAAGATGCGCGAGAAGCTGTTCCACGGCGTTGCCGCTATCCGTCTCACGCCGGTCGGCGGCGAGGACGTGATCTACGGCCGCACCGGTCTGCTGGCTCACACCTACATGCTCGGGCCGCGCGGCGACTCCAACGGCTGCGTCTCGTTCAAGGACTACAACGCGTTCCTGCAGGCGTTCAAACGCGGCGAGGTCAAGCGCCTGGTGGTGGTCGGCAGCCTGACCTGATCAGGCTGACCCACCACGTAGCCCGGGGCCGCCGCGAGCGGCGAGCCCAAACTGCCTTCTCTCCACAATCCGTGAACGCTCCGGCCGGAACCAGTTGGCCGGGCTCGCACTTGGTCGATCAAAGGGAGATCGACCATGACCCCACGCCTGTCTGCTGCCGTGTTTGCGTTCACCGTCGCCGCCGGCGGCTCCGCCGTCGCGCAGGATCAAGGCACGGCCGCGCAGCGCGAAGCCTGCACGCCCGACGCCTTCCGACTCTGCGGCCAGTTCATTCCCGACGCGTCTCGAATCGAAAGCTGCCTGCGTGAGGCAGGGCCGCGGCTGAGCCCGGCGTGCTACGTGGTGTTCAATCCGCCAAAAACCAACAACCAGAGACCGCTCCGC
>NZ_QTKI01000728.1:0-1134 GCF_010820945.1 Rhodopseudomonas sp. BR0C11 | reverse complement strand
GATCGCGGCCGAGCGCCTCAGCCCAAACGGCGCGGCCGCGAGCCGCGCGCAGGAGCGAACAATGGCGATCTTTTCCACCCGCGACGGCCAGCCGTGGGAACCGACTTACCTCACCGCGATCGACGACAAGAAGTGCATTGGTTGCGGCCGCTGTCACAAGGTGTGCTCGCGCGACGTGATGCATCTGATGGGCGTCAACGAGGAGGGCGAACTGGTCGCCTGTTCGCTCGATGATGATGACGATGACGAGGAGTTCGTCCGCAAGGTGATGGTCCTCGACGCGGCCGGCAATTGCATCGGCTGCTCGGCTTGCGTCCGGGTCTGCCCGAAGGCATGCCAGACCCACGTCAAGGCTAGCGAACTCGGGCTCTAAGCAAAGGAGCGACGGACATGCTCGGCGCAGCGGGAATCCAGGCGGCAGGCGCGACGGCAGCGGCGCTGCCGCTGCGCGTGACGGCGTCGAGCTTCGCGTCCTCTCCGGCGGTGGTGTACCGGGCCTTGACCGGCTGCACCCCGGCCGAAGCCCAGATCGATGACGATCGGGCATTCGATCGTCACGTGCTGGCGTCGATCCTGTCGGTTGCGGTCACCGAACCCGGCTCGATCACGGAGTCCAGCGGTCTGACGGCCGACGATTTCGCGGCGCTGATCGTCGGCTGGTTCCCGCACGTCTCGGTCCTGTTGTCAGTGCTGGCGGTCGGCGAGCACGACGAGGACGAGGAAGCCGGCATGGTTCGCGACCTGCTGCTCAAGCATCGCTCGACCTCGGGCGACGTCGGTCGTTGGCTCGCTGCGATGGTGGCGCGCCGGGCAATGCAGCCGGAGCATCTGTGGGAAGATCTCGGCCTGCGCAGCCGCGCCGAGCTGAGCCGGCTCTTGATGCGGCATTTCGAGCCGCTGGCCCGCGACAACACCCGCAACATGCGCTGGAAGCGGTTCTTCTATCGCAAGCTCTGCGAAGACGACGGTATGGTGATGTGTAGCACCCCGGTCTGCTCGCAGTGCGGCGACTTCGCGGAGTGCTTCGGTGAAGAGAGCGGCGAAAGCCGGATGGCGATCCGCCGCCGCGAGGTTGAACTGCGGACGGCTAGCGTGGCTTGACGCAGTGACGCCGCTCTTCACCCTCCCTTGGAG
>NZ_QTKI01000727.1:0-1146 GCF_010820945.1 Rhodopseudomonas sp. BR0C11 | reverse complement strand
GCTACGCGCCGAAGGGTGAGCCGTCGGACTGGGTCGCCGCCGCCAAAGAGGTGATCGCCCAGGAGAACCCGGACGCGATCGTGGTGATGCTCGGCCTGTCGGACCGCATTGCGATCCGCGAGCAGGCGACGACGCCCGAGAAGGACAAGAAGAAGGACGACAAGGCCGCCGCCAAGCCCGGCGAAGAGGCCAAGCCGGACGCTAAGACCGACAACAAGACAGACAACAAGACCGACGCCAAGCCGGACGACAAGGCTGCCGACAACGCCGCGGCGGATGACGACGAGGACGACGACGACTCGCTGCGGATCATGAACGAAAAGGGCAAGCGCGCCGCAGGCGGCGTCGCCCAGTTTCGCGAGGATCGCTGGTCGGAGCTTTACGCCAAGAAGATCGAGGACCTGATCAACGTCCTCAAAGCCAAGAACGTCCCAATCCTGTGGGTCGGCCTGCCAGCGGTGCGCGGCACCAAGGCGACCTCGGACATGCAATTCTTGAACGCGCTGTATCGCGACGGCGCCGCCAAGGCCGGCATCACCTATGTGGATGTCTGGGACGGCTTCGTCGACGAAGGCGGCCGCTATGTGTTGCAGGGCCCGGACTTCGAGGGCCAGATCCGCCGGCTGCGCTCGTATGACGGCGTGTATTTCACCAAGGCCGGCGCCCGCAAGCTGGCGCACTACGCCGAGCGCGAGATCGCCCGCCTGCTGGCAGCGCGCAGTGGCCCGATCGCCCTGCCGACCGAGCCGGCCGCGCCCGATACGACCGCCAAGCCGCCGGCAGGTCCCGCGCCGCGCCCGGCCGCCGGTCCGATCCTGCCGCTGGTCGCTTCTTCAGTGTCCACCGACCGCCTGCTCGGCGGGCCCGGCACCGCGCCGGCGCCGGTCGATGCGCTGGTTGCCCGCACGCTGGTGAAGGGCGAGCCGCTGTCGGCGCCCGCCGGCCGCGCTGACGACGACGTCTGGCCGCGCCGCGAAGTGTCGATCGAAAAGGCCCAGGAGCCGCCGCCGCCGAAGGAGCAGCCGAAGCCGGAGACCCCGGTGGCAAGCGCCAAGCCCAGCGGCGGCGCGCCGAGCGCTTCGGCGGGATCGCAGCAGCAGCAGCAACAACAACAGCAGCGCCGTGTCGCCCGCTCCGCGCCGCCGC
>NZ_QTKI01000726.1:0-1148 GCF_010820945.1 Rhodopseudomonas sp. BR0C11 | reverse complement strand
GCCATCCGCCGCCCCGGCTGCTCCGGCCCCGCGCTGAGCGCATCGCTCGGGCTCCGCGATTGTCCGCTTTGCGGAATACAATTCCTGCACAAGGCTCCGCGCCCTGCGCGTGTTGACGCTGGCGGGCCGATATCGCATCAAGACCGCACAACCGATGGGCCCACGAGCCAGCTCAGGGAGAAAACTAAGACATGGCTGAACCCGCACGCGCACGTCCCAAGATCACTCCGGAAACCCAGCACTACTGGGACGGCGCCAAGCAAGGCGAACTGCGGCTTCAGCGCTGCGATTCCTGCGCCCACGCGTACTTCCCGCCCCGCCCGTTCTGCCCGAAATGCGGCTCACGCGAGGTCAGCGTGTTCAAGGCCTCCGGCAACGGTACCCTGTATTCCTACGTGATCAATCATCGGCCGCTGGCGGCCGGCTTCACCGAGCCCTACGCGATCGCGGTGGTCGAGCTCGAAGAGGGCCCGCGGATGATGAGCAACATCCTGGAGTGCCCGCAAACGCCCGAGGCGCTCGAACTCGATATGAAGCTGGAAGTCACCTTCCAGAAGATCCACGACGCCCTCACCCTTCCGCAATTCCGTCCGGCGAAGGGGTAAGCATCATGCGTCGTAATCAGGTTGCTATCGTCGGCGCCGCCGAGACCACCAAGCTCGGCGTCATCCCCGACATGTCGCAGATCCAGCTCCACGCCGACGCCGCGCTCAACGCGATCGCCGACGCCGGGCTGAAGCTGTCGGACATCGACGGCATCGCCACTGCGGTGGAGACGCCGCAGCAGATCGCTCACTATCTCGGCATCACGCCGACCTGGGTCGACGGCACCTCCGTCGGCGGCTGCTCGTTCATGCTGCACGTCCGCCACGCCGCCGCGGCGATCGAGGCCGGCCTCTGCAAGACCGTGCTGATCACCCACGCCGAGAGCGGCAAGTCGATGATCGGCAAACTGCCGCGCTCGATTCCCGCCGACAGCCTGCAGGGACAGTTCGAAGCGCCCTACGGCATCTACGGGCCACCCAGCCAATTCCCGATCCCGGTGCTGCGGTTCATGAAGACTTACGGCATCACCCACGAGCAGATCGCCTCGGTGGCCGTGGTGCAGCGCGAATGGGCGGCGAAGAATCCGCGCGCGATGATGAAGG
>NZ_QTKI01000725.1:0-1161 GCF_010820945.1 Rhodopseudomonas sp. BR0C11 | reverse complement strand
CGATGGCGATCGCAGGATCGCTTGCGGGCAAGAAGCTGGTGCCGCCTTCGGCCGGCACGCTGCCGACCACCGGCGGGCTGTTCGTCGGCCTGGTCGTCGGCGTGATCCTGATCATCGGCGGCCTGACCTTCTTCCCGGCGCTCGCGCTCGGCCCGGTCGTCGAGCAGCTCTCGATGACCGCCAAGACCCTGTTCTGAGACATTCGGAGTGACTGCAATGGATGCGGTTCAAATCAAGACACGCGGCAAGTCGTCGACCTTGCTCGACCCGAAGATCGTGTTGCCGGCGATCGGCACATCGCTCGCCAAACTCGATCCTCGGGTGATGATCAAGAATCCGGTGATGTTCGTGGTGGAAGTGGTCGCGGCGCTGACCACGGTGCTGTTCGTGCGAGATCTGGTCACCGGCAGCGCGGATCTGTGGTTCACCGGCCAAATCATCCTGTGGCTGTGGTTCACAGTTCTGTTCGCCAACTTCGCCGAAGCGGTCGCCGAAGGGCGCGGCAAGGCGCAGGCCAATACGCTGCGCGAAACTCGCGTCGGGACCGTTGCGAAGCGGCTGCTGATGCAGGGCGACACTGAGCTGTATGAAGGTGTCGCGGCCGAGCATCTCGCGGTCGGCGATCTGGTGCTGGTCGAAGCCGGCGACGTGATCCCCGGCGACGGCGAGGTGGTGGAAGGCGTGGCCTCGGTCAACGAGGCGGCGATCACCGGCGAGTCCGCGCCGGTGATCCGGGAATCCGGCGGTGACCGTTCGGCGGTGACCGGCGGCACCACGGTGATCTCCGATCGGATCGTGGTGCGGATCACCGCCGAAGTCGGCCATTCGTTCCTCGACCGGATGATCAAGCTGGTCGAAGGCGCGGAGCGGCAGAAGACCCCGAACGAGATCGCGCTGAACATTCTGCTTGCCGGGCTCACCATCATCTTCGTGTTCGCAACCGTGACGATCCCGAGCTTCGCGGCCTATGCGGGTGGGCAGATCTCCGTCGTGATCCTGGTGGCGCTGTTCGTCACGCTCATCCCGACTACCATCGGCGCGCTGCTGTCGGCGATCGGCATTGCCGGCATGGACCGGCTGGTGCGCTTCAACGTGCTGGCGATGTCGGGCCGTGCCGTCGAGGCCGCGGGTGACGTCGACACGGCGCTGCCCGACACAGAC
>NZ_QTKI01000724.1:0-1165 GCF_010820945.1 Rhodopseudomonas sp. BR0C11 | reverse complement strand
GCCAATAGCTCCCGCATGGTTTTGAGCAGATCGAGGTTGCCGGACTCGATCTGGGTGTAGGTCGCAGCCGCCTCGCGTGCCAGGGCGGCGCCGAGTAGCGACATCGGCAGCAGCACCATCAGCACGATGATGGCCACTGAGGTGAACGCCGCGAGATTGCGCCGGAAGCCGAAGGCGCGGTTGAGCTGGCGGTTCAGCGGCGCGAACAGGATCGCGATCACCATGCCCCACAGCACGGCGCTGTACAGCGGCCACAGAATCCAGCCGAACAGTCCGGTGGCGACCACCAGCAGCAGAATGAAGAACTTGTTTTCGGATGCCGGCATCCAGGTCCCCTTGCCTCGCCGACGGCAACGTTCCGCTCGGGCTTTGGCTCCTCGCCACCCTAAAGGGTTTTGCGCCGAATGGGACCCCGCCGGATCACCGCAGCATTCTTGTTTGCGGTTTGCAGCGCCCCCGATCCCTGACACTGTCGGGGCGTACAACACAAGATCGGAAAGGGATGGGATGAGCGAGGCCGTGATCGACGACATCGTGGCGCTGCTGCCGCCGCTGCTGCAGAGCCTCGAATCGCTCGGCTTCGTCGCGCGCTATCTGCATCCGCCGGAATTCGGCGATCTGCTCAAGCTCGCCGGCACGCCCGAACAGGCGCTGCAGGCCGAGTTGCCACGACTGGCGAATTGGCCCGAGACCTTCGCGCATCTGCGCGGTCCGCTCCAGACCGCCGGCGAGCAGGCGCTCGCGGCGTTTGCCGGCCTGCGCGCGGTCGATGCCGGCCAGGGTGATCTCGGCGACGTCTTCCGGGCGCTCCGGCATCTGCCGCAGGCGCTGGAGGCGCTGTATCCCCTCGCGGCCACTCTGCCGCCGGTGTCGGGTTTCTTCCTCGATCCGGACAGCCAGCAGAACGAAACATTGCTGGCGCAACTGACGCAGCCGAAGCATCCGGACAGCGGCGTGTTTCACCGGTTCAACGAGCACAGCAGCCGCGGCGGCTATTCGCTCTACGTGCCGGAATATTACGACCCGGACCGGGAGTGGCCGCTGGTGATGGCGCTGCACGGCGGCAGCGGTCACGGCCGGCTGTTCCTGTGGAGCTGGCTGCGCGACGCCCGGGCCCGCGGCGCCATCGTGGTGGCGCCGACCGCGAGGGGGCGAACCTGGGCGC
>NZ_QTKI01000723.1:0-1186 GCF_010820945.1 Rhodopseudomonas sp. BR0C11 | reverse complement strand
GGCGCGACGATCCGGCATTGGCCGTCGCGCGCGGCTTGGCGGCACGTACGGTCTGGCCCTCGACCACGATCGGGTCGAGACCGCGCGGATTGGCCGAGGCGGTTTGCGCAAGGGCGTCGACCGGCCAGAGCAGAGGGACGAGGGCGACAGAGGACAGCAGGCGACGATTGCGCCCGAGAGGCAGAACGGCGGGAGTCATTTTCTTGGCTCGCGGCTAACGTGGCACGTCACCGCGAAACAGGTCTGCCGCAGCCTTCTTGTGGGCTACGGTTCGACTCGCACCAGGACACCCCGCCCGATGTGCTCGCGTGTGACCACGACTGACGGCAGGTCTCCTGGCTCGCGGGTCGTTGCCGTTCACCGCCTTCCCAGGACGAAAGCCCAGTGGCGTGTGGCGAATGGCTCGCCGCTTACAGTTGCGGGGGCAGCCGCGGAATAGAGCCCGAAGACCCGCACCGCGTTCCCTATTGATCCCCTTCGGGAACCGTCGCTGGTCACGGTATTGGACATACGGCAGCGGTGTCAACGAACCGAACGGAAAAAATCCAGTCAGTCCAAGGGCCAGCGGCTGCACTATGAAATTACCTATCTCAGTGACGACGAAGGTAATGTTATAACATTACATCATTTGGTCAAGCAGTCTGCGGAACAAGGACGGAGGCGCTCCGGGGCACGTTCCGGCGGCCACCGCGCCGAAGCGGGTCTGTCCATCCGCAACCGTCATTGTTATTTCGCGATTTCTGCGTATATTGCGTCGCAACGCGTGCTGGTGCCCGGTCCTATTCGGCCGGGCCTGTTTTTTGCGATTTCAGATTGCGATTGCCCGGCGCGTTTCAGACATAGGCTGGCTTCGGCGCGCCCTTCGGCGCATCCCGCGGTGTGCCTATGATCTCGCTGATCAGGCAACGCCCGCAGGACCGACAGAAGAGCCATGACCCTCCGTAACATCGCCATTATCGCCCACGTCGACCACGGCAAGACTACTCTTGTCGACAAACTGCTGCAGCAGTCCGGCACCTATCGCGACAACCAGCGCCAAGTCGAACGGGCGATGGACTCCAACGATCTCGAACGCGAGCGTGGCATCACCATTCTGGCGAAGTGTACTTCGGTGGTCTGGGGCGACACCCACATCAACATCGTCGACACACCCGGCCACGCCGACTTCGGCGGCGAAGTCGAGCGC
>NZ_QTKI01000722.1:0-1186 GCF_010820945.1 Rhodopseudomonas sp. BR0C11 | reverse complement strand
GAAGGACACTGGCAAGGACAACCCGTCCACGCCGGGCTACATCATGGCGCTGACCGACATCCTGATCGAACAGGGCCGCTACGCCGAGGCCGAGAAGCTGGCCCGCGCCTGCCTCGAAATCAACGCCACCGTCGGCGTCGCCGACGACGCCGTCACCAACGTCCAGCTGCTGACGCAGCTCGGCGGCGTGCTCAACCTGCAGCGCAAGGGCCGCGAGGCCAATGCAGTGTTTGCGCAGATTGACAAGGCTATCGCTAATTGGGACCCGCAGCGGCGCCGCTCCTTCGAGCTCAATCCGGCGCGCATCATCTCGCTCTATGCATCAGGCCAGACCGACAAGGGCATCGCCGCTGCCGAACAGCTGGTACAACGGCAAATTGCCCGCGTCGGAGAGACACATTTCGACACGGCGTCGGCGCGCGGCACGCTAGCAGTGGGCCTGATGCGCGCTGGTCGCGATGCCGAGGCGACGCGCGAGTTCCAGGCCGCAATCCCGGTGATGATGGCGGCGGCGCGCGAGGCCGCGGACGACGACGACACCACCGGCGTCGCAGCGCGAAGCCAGCGGCTGCAGGGTGTGGTTGAATCCTATTTCCTGATGCTAGCGCGCAATGCATCGTCGCGTAGTGAGGTCGGCGAAGAAACATTCGGCCTGGCCGATGCGGTGCGCGGCCGCTCGGTGCAGCAAGCGCTCGCCGCTTCCAGCGCGCGCGCGGCGGCAAAGGACCCGGCGCTGGCCGCACTAGTGCGAAAGGAGCAGGACCTTTCCAAGCAGGTCAACGCCCAGCTCGGCACATTGAACAACGTGCTGTCGCTGCCCTCTTCCGAGCGCGACGACAAGAGCGTGCAGGCGATCAACGCATCGATTAACGCACTGCGCACGGAGCGCAACAAGGCGCGCCAGGACATCAATCAGAAATTCCCGGCCTATGCCGACCTGGTGTCACCGAAGCCGCCCACGGTGGCGGAGATCCGCGCGACACTGTCCGATGACGAGGCGATGCTGTCGTTCTATTTCGGCCAGAGCGGCTGCTTCGTCTGGGCCGTGCCGAAATCCGGGCCGGTGACGTTCGCGGCGATCAAGGCGAGCACCGGCGACATCGAGAGCAAGGTACGCAAGCTGCGCGAGGCACTCGAGCCCCAGGCGGCGATGATCTCCGATATCCCCGAGTTCGACCTCAAGCTC
>NZ_QTKI01000721.1:0-1202 GCF_010820945.1 Rhodopseudomonas sp. BR0C11 | reverse complement strand
CCTCGACATAGCCGCCGTGATCCCGGGTAATGTGGAGATCGGCGCGCGCCGATCTCCACATTACCCGGGATCACGGCGGCTATGTCGAGGAGTACAAGGCCAAGTACCAGCGGCTCCGGGATCGCCGCGAGCGGGTCATCATCGACGGCATCTGCAATTCGGCCTGCACCCTGGTGTTCGGGATTGTGCCGCTGAACAAGATCTGCGTCACCCCGCGCGCCAGCCTGGGCTTCCATCAGGCCTATTACGACAAGGCCTTCACCTTCGGCATCAAGGTCACCAGCCTCGAAGGCACCTCGGAGCTGATGTCGTATTATCCGCAGCCGGTGAAGGACTGGATCGCCCGCAACGGCGGCCTGACCACCGAGATGAAGAAGATCAAGAACGGCGTCGATCTGTGGAAGATCGTCGATCCCTGCCCGGAAGAGTATTGAGCGCATCGTCGGTCTGACGGCCGAAGAGCGAGCGCCGGTCCCGCCTTTTCGGCCTCATGTCAGGCCGATCGTTCCCGCCATCACCGCCACGCAGTGTCCGCCGATCGCGGTGGTGGTGACTTCGCCCCCGCGCTTCTCCGCGCCGGCGAACAGCAGGCTCGGGCGGCCCATCTCGAACCCTTGCAGGATGGTTTTCGACAGCGTCAGATCGGCTTCGGGGCGCAGCTTCGCCAACAGGCCGATCAGCGCGACATTGGCGCTACCGGTGGCCGGGTCCTCGGGGATCTTGTTCAGCGGAGCGAACATCCGGGCGCGGATGTCGATGGTGTCCTCGGCGGTCTGCACATAGAGCAGGACCTTTGACGTCGGGTAGCCGGCGATGTGGTCGCCGAAGAGGTCGGCGCGTGGGCTGGCGGCGGCGAGGGCGGTGCGGCTCTTCACCTCCGCGATGATGAAGCCGGTGCCGCAGGACGCGATGCACGGCCGGTGGTTGGCGATCTCGATGTCGCCCTCGCTGAGCGAGCAGGCCGCCGCGATCACATCGGGGGCGATCTCGTCGGTCACCGACAAGGTCTGGGGCGACGTCAGGCGCGCGCCGGTGACTGCGCTGCCGTCCTTGATCAGTTTGATCGGGACGAGCCCGGCCTTCTCTTCGAACACTACGCGATCGCCGGCGATGCTGCGGCCGTAGCTCTGCCCGATGCGGGCCAGCACGAAGGCGGTGCCGACATTCGGATGGCCGGCGAACGGCAGCTCGCCGTTGGGCGT
>NZ_QTKI01000720.1:0-1203 GCF_010820945.1 Rhodopseudomonas sp. BR0C11 | reverse complement strand
GGTCGTGATCGGGCAGGCGATCAGTTCGTCGGTGCGTCCGCCGAGATGATGTCGCCGAACAGCTCCCACTTGTCGCCCTTGAACCGCATCATCTGCAGCTGGCTGATCGGAGCGAAGTCGGTCGGCGAGGTGTTGATCTTGACGCCCGGCAGCAGCGTGTCCGGCTCGAAGTTCTTCAGGCTGGCGGCCTGCTTCATCAGGTTTTCGCGGGTCAGGTTGTCGCCGCACATCTCGATCACCTTGTGCAGCGTTTGGGCGGCGCCGTAGCCGTACACCAGATTGCCGTCGGCCTTGTTGGCGCCCGGCATGTATTTGTCGACGAAGGCATGCCACTTCTTGAAGCTCGGATCGTTGTCCCACTGCGGGTCGGTCGGATCCTTGGCGTAGTTGGCCGACAACACGCCCTGGGCGTTGTCGAAGCCGGCGGGTTGCATCACGCTGCCGACCGAGGCCGACACGTTGGTGAGGATCTGCAGCGGCTTCCAGCCGAGCTCGGCGGTCTTGCGGATGGTCTGCGCGCCGAACTTCGGCGTGGTGTAGATCAGCAGCACGTCGGGATTGAGCGACTTCAGCTTGACGATGTGGCTGTCGATGGTCGGCTCGGAGATTTCATAGGCTTCCTCGGCGATGATCATCGAGGCGCCTTTCTCGCCGAAGCCGTCCTTGGTGCCCTTCAAGTAGTCTTTGCCGAAGTCGTCGTTCTGATAAAGGATCGCCACTTTGGCGTTCGGCTTCTCCTTCATGATGTACTTGACGTAGATCTGCGCCTCGCTCTGGTACGACGGCTGCCAGCCGATCGTCCACGGGAAGGTCTTCGGATCGTTCCACTTGCTGGCGCCGGTGGCGACGAATAGCTGCGGCACCTTCTTGGCGTTGAGATACTTCTGGATCGCCGTATTTGAGGGCGTGCCGAGCGGGTTGAACACCGCCAGCACTTCATCGCCCTCGACCAGCTTGCGCACCTGCTCCACCGCCTTCGGGGGCGAGTAGGCGTCGTCATAGCTGATGAAGTTGATCTTGCGGCCGTTGATGCCGCCCTGTTCGTTGATCATCCGGAAGTAGGCTTCCTCGGTCTTGCCGATGGTGCCGTAAGCCGACGCCGGGCCCGAATAGGGCATGATGTTGCCGATCTTGATCTCGGTGTCGGACGCGCCGGTGTCGTATTTCTTCTGGGCGAAAGCGGTGCCGGTGAAGGCGGCAAAA
>NZ_QTKI01000719.1:0-1204 GCF_010820945.1 Rhodopseudomonas sp. BR0C11 | reverse complement strand
CAACCATCACGATCGGCAGTTCGGTAAGCGCGTGCGATGCGACCAGCCGGTCCAGTCCGTCGATCGGGCTGGTCAGCCGCGCGGTGGTGTGGTCGTCGAACATCGCCTGCTGCTGAAGCGGTCCGTCGCGGAAATTGCGGCCGATCATGCCCTCGGCGAACGGGTGACGCGTCAGCAAGGTGCCGTCGCTGTGATGCATCGAGACGGCTGAATCGCCGATCAGCGAGACCTGCGACAGGAAACGGTCGAAATGCGCCGGCGTGATCGCGCGCGTGACCACGCCGAGGAATTCACCGTCGGCTGCAGTCAGGCGCTGCGCCAGCACGATGCTCCAGCCGCCAGCCAGCGCGTTCTGCTCCAGCGCGACGGTAACCCGCTGCGCGGTCCCGGATTTGTGGTCGAGGAAGTAGCGTTGATCTGCGATCGACAGCACCGGCACCGGCCACACGTCGGAGGTGTTGATCAGGATGCCGTTGGAATCGAAAATTTTCAGCGCAGTGATCTCGGTCGCACCTCGGGCGCGCGAGCGCAGAGTCTGATGCATCGCCAGCGTCGCCATCGTGCCGCCGAACGCTTCGGCCGACGGCTGCCGCATCTGGCGGGCAGTGCTGACGATGTCGTTCTGCATCGCCAGGAAATCGTCGATTTCGCGGTCGTAATGCAGCGCCAGCAGCAACGCGGTGTTTGACAGCTCGCGCTCGCCGTTGCGCAGCGCCTTCTCCTTGAAATTGCTGACAGTCAGCGCGGTGGTGACCGCAATACCGGCAATCAGCAGGGCGCCGCTCAGGATCAGCCAGAGGATCGGGCGAAGACGCAGCATCCCGGCGACGGACGAGTTCTCGCCGATGTCAGGAGGAGGTTCGAAAGCCGGATCTGGGGGCCGGACGTGTTGCATCCCGCGAAAACTACCTGCCACAGATGAGAGGCGGGTTAGCAATCACGGTAAGCAAAACTTGAATCGGGGAGCGGCGCTGGAATTGTTCAAGACCATGCCTGTTCAATATTGCTCATGTCGGCGCCGGCGGGTCAATTGCTGCGAAGGATCAACGCAGCAGTCTTCGGCGCAAAGCAAAGGGCCGGCGGATCGCTCCGCCGGCCCTTTTGACATGCGAACGGCAGCTGACTGCCGGTGCCGAGCGGTGCCCGGTTAGTTGATCGGTGTGCCGGCGCGCGGCGCCGCAGCGCTGTTGGCACGATAGACTTC
>NZ_QTKI01000072.1:0-15842 GCF_010820945.1 Rhodopseudomonas sp. BR0C11 | reverse complement strand
CCTCGGCGTGTTCGACGCTCGCAACGGCGCACGTTCGCAGTCCACCTGCGCCGGCGTGCCGAAGCTCGGCAAGGTCGACGACATTCCGGAATTCGCCCGCCGCACTCGCGTCGATCTCGTGCTGTTCGCGCTGCCGATCTCGGCCGAGACCCGCATCCTCGACATGCTGAAGAAGCTGTGGGTGCTGCCGGTCGACATCCGGCTGTCGGCGCACACCAACAAGCTTCGGTTCCGGCCGCGCGCTTATTCCTATCTCGGCAAAGTGCCGACGCTCGACGTGTTCGAAGCCCCGATCACCGATTGGGATCAGGTGATGAAGCAGGTGTTCGACCGCGTGGTCGGCGGCTTCATCCTGCTGCTTGCGGCGCCGGTGATGGCGCTGGTGGCGCTGGCGATCAAGCTCGACAGTCCGGGTCCGGTGCTGTTCCGCCAGAAGCGGTTCGGCTTCAACAACGAGCGGATCGACGTGCTCAAGTTCCGGTCGATGTATCACCATCAGGCCGACCCGACGGCGTCCAAGGTGGTCACCCGCAACGATCCGCGCGTCACCCGCGTCGGCCGTTTCATCCGCCGCACCAGCCTCGACGAGCTGCCGCAGCTGATCAATGTGGTGTTCAAGGGCAACCTGTCGCTGGTCGGCCCTCGCCCGCATGCGGTGCAAGGCAAGCTGCAGAGCCGGCTGTTCGACGAAGCCGTCGACGGCTACTTCGCACGCCACCGTGTCAAGCCGGGCATCACCGGCTGGGCCCAGATCAACGGCTGGCGCGGCGAGATCGACAACGAAGAGAAGATCCAGAAGCGCGTCGAGTTCGACCTGTATTACATCGAAAACTGGTCGGTGCTGTTCGACCTCTACATCCTGCTGAGAACGCCGTGGGCGCTGCTCAAGGGCGAGAACGCGTACTGAGGCGCTCGTTTCACGCACACTCCCCACACCGTCATTCCGGGGCGCCGCGCAGCGGCGAACCCGGAATCCGGAAGGTTGTTGAAACGTCGTGCCTCACCACGTCGAGATTCCGGGTTCGCGAGCTTCCGCTCGCGCCCCGGAATGACGAGTCGAGAGTTTGCTACTTATTCCCGTACGACACGCCCATCCCGGCCCGGACATCGGCCTGGATGCCGTATGGTGCGATCGGGTAACGCAGGCCGTTCTTGGCGAGCTGCTTCATGCCGTCGATCGCCTTGGCAAGATGCGCTGGGCTCAGCGCCATCAGCATCTCTTCGTCCGGCACACCGCCATAGCGGCGCTCGGCGAAACACGGCAGCGACAGGCTCGGCTCGCCGGTCTTCAACGCCCTGCCCCAGGAATCGGCGCAGGCGGTTTCGCCGACCACGCTCCACTCGAACTTCTTGTAGCCGGCATATTGCAATCCGTTGATCAGGATGATCATCTGACCTGGCGTCGCATAGACGAGGCAGATGTCCGGCGGATCGAGCCGGCCGCTCGCCAGCGGCGACACCGCCATCGCCTGGTGATGGCCGAACGGCACCACGTCAAGCGCGTGCTGACGGGCGCTGGCGTCTTCCTGCGTCGCATGCCAGACGCCGACATAGGACCGCCCGGCGAGCCATTGCTCGTCCTGCGGCGCCAGACCGATCACGGCGCGGCACTGTTCGCCGACCAGATCGGCGGCGGTGATGCCCACGGTCCAGCCGAGACGCGACGCCATCGATACGATCTGGTCGGTGGTGTGGATCGCGTTCGGCCGGCGGATCTTCGGCACCGCCTCCATCTCGGCGACGGTTCGGAACAGCTTCATCCCGATCACCGTGGTCTTCAGCCGCAATAGCGCGTTGAGATCGGCGACCAGGCCGGCGAGATCGATGCGTTCCGGCGCGACGGCGGCATCCATGGCGGGCTCCCTTCGGTTTGTTATTGGTCTTGGTCGCGGTCAGCCGAGCCGCCAGCCGACTTCGGCCGCGAAGTTCTGATAGAACTCGACCTCGTAGGCGCGCTCCGGCATGGCGCGAACGCGAGCGTCGAGCGCATGAGCATCGTCGCCGACCAGGATGCGCCAATCACCGCGGCGCACGCCGTCGAGGATACTGCGCGCCGCCGCGGCGGCGCTGGTCGGCGCGTCTTCTTGGAAGCTCCGCGCCCGCTCCTTGGCGATCGCGCGAAGGTCGTCGTCGGAGGTCTGCGACAGATCAATCCCGGCCGCCGACAGGCGCTGGCGCATGCCGGCGACTTCGTCGGCGCTGAGTTCGTCGGAGCTGTCGCCAAGCTGGATCCGCCTGGAGTTGGTCATGATCGACGTGCCGATGTGGCCCGGCATCACCACCGAACAGCGGACATGCGGCGCATTCAGCCGGAGATCGCCGATCAGCGCTTCAGAAAATCCCTTCACGGCGAACTTCGCGGCGCTGTAGGCGGTGTGCGGCACCGTGGGGCCGAGCGAAGCCCAGAAGCCGTTGACGCTGGAAGTGTTGACGATATGACCGTGGTCGGCCGCGATCAGCATCGGCAGGAAAATGCGCGTGCCGAGATACACGCCGCCCCAGCAGATGTTGAAGGTGCGCTCCCACTGTTCGCGGGAATTGGCGATCATGCTGCCGCCGCCGCCGATGCCGGCGTTGTTGAACAACAGATGGATGCAGCCGGTGGCATGCTGGGCGGTGACCTCGTCGCGAAACCGCTGCATCTGCGCTTCGTCGGCAACGTCGACGACGTGGGTGGTGATCCTCACACCTTGGGGCAAGCCATCGGCCTCGCACAGCCGCCGCGTTTCATCCATCGCAGCTTGCGCAACGTCGCAGATCGCGACGTGGCAGCCTTCGGCGACGAGCTGGCGGGCGAGTTCACGGCCCATTCCCGCACCGCCGCCGGTGATCACGGCAATCCTGCCGGCGAAATCCCTCATGGTCGCGTCGTCCCTTCCCGATTTTTGATGCGCGCCGGTTCGAGCCGGAGCTGCAGGGCCGAGCTTAGCTGCAGGTCATCGCTTGCGCGAGTCCATCGCAAGGCATTGCAGCCGGCCTGCATTCGTCGTCAGGCGCGTCCCGGACAGCGCCGCGCTTTTGCGATTCGGTGAATTGCCCTAGTCTTGCAGGCAGATTCAGTCGATCCTTATGGAGTCCCCGATCATGCTGGCAGCCACCCTTCAGACCGCGGCGTTTCTGTTCCTGCTGCTGGTCGCGCTTCTGGTGTTTTCGGTGTTCGTCGCCTTCACGGCGCCGGCGCTGACCAAGTCGCCGAAGCCCGGCTTCACCACGGTGCTGATGTATTTCGCCGCCGAGCTCGCCGCGTTGATCGTGGCGATCTGGATCGTGGTCGAGGTGTCGTCGTTCGAACTGTTGCCGGTCTTGATCGCGCTGGCGATCGCCGCGGTGGTGTTCGCCCCACAGCTCGTCGCCAAGATCCCGCTGCCGGAGCCGGTCGCCGGCTTTCTCGGGCGCAAGTAATCCCGCTGCGGAGCCTACCCGCGCCGCGCGGCGGGTCAGGCCAAGCAGAGCTCGCCACGATGCTGGAAAACCGCCCTCCGGGGCGGTTTTCGTTTCTTGGGGGATGAACGCTAGCTTTAGTGGGCGTGCGCGCGGCGTATCCGGGCGATCGCGCCGGCGGTGATCTGCATCGTCACGCCGGCGAGCCAGCCGATCAAAATCAGCCAGCTCCAGACCGAATGCAGGTTGAGCCGCAGCACCACGGCGCTGACGGACGCGAACGCCGCGAGCGTCGCCAGAAACGTCCCGAATGCGCTGAGAAACTCCGCGGCGTCGATCTTGCCGCTGGCGCGGCTGTCCTCGTCGGCGCCGTGGAACGGCAGCGGCGGAATGTCGATGCCGAGATAAAACCCGATCGCGCCGAGTGCGATCATCCCCAGCAGGAAGCCGATCGTGGTCAAGGCCGCGAAGCTGGTGCCGACATGAGCGCCGACGAAGGTGCCGCACGCCGCGCCGGCCAGCGCCAGCCCGGTCCGTTCGAGAAAATGGGCGGCCTTCCGTACACGCAGTCGCATCGTCGAATCCTCGCTTGTCGCGATGCAACGACGTTATGACATTTCAATGAACCGCGGAAGGATGTGGGTTGCCGGTAACCTGAGGCCGTCGCGGTCAGATCGTCGCGGCACGCTGCAGCCGTCCCGCGCAGCCAAAGTATCGCGGGACGGCCCTGGTCGATCAGAAGTTGAACGTCGTCGACAACAAGTAGGTCCGTGGCGCGCCGAGCCCGATCGCGGTACCGCTATAAGACGACGCGTAGTAGGCCACGTTTTCCACGTTCTCGATCGCTGCCCGCACCACGATTGGCTTGCCGTTCCACGGCGACAGGAAGGTGTACCGGGCTCCGAGATCGAACCGCGTCCACGATGGCAGCACCTGGGTGTTGGCGGCGTTGGCATAGGTCCAGCCTGTGTGGATCACACGGCCCGTCAACGTCAGGCCGTCGACGCCCGGCACGTCGACCTCGGCGCCGAGATTGACGTTGACCCGCGCAACGCCCGGCGCACGATTGCCGTCGTTGAGACCTCTGTCGGTCTTTTCCAGCACGCCGTCGATAAACGTGGCGCCGCCGAGCAGCCGCAGGCCCGGCGCCATTTCACCGAACACGTTGAGCTCGGCGCCACGGTTGCGCTGCTCCCCGTTGGCCGACAGCGTCAACACGCCGTTCGCACTCGACGCGATCGCGCTCGGCTGCTTGATCTCGAACAGGCTGCCGGTGACGCTGATCTTGCCGAAGTCGACCTTCACGCCGGTCTCGACCTGTTTGGTCTGGAACGGCGGAAACACCTGGCCGACATTGTCATAGCCGATCCCCACGGTCGTGCCCGGCTGCAGCCCTTCGATGTAGTTGGCATACAGCGTCACGTTCGACAGCGGCCGGATCAGCAGCGCATAGGCCGGGCTCCAGGCGGCACCGTCCTGCCCGGTGGTGACGCCGGTGAGCAGATCGGTCGAGCTGTTGCTGACGTGCTGACGGCGGACGCCGACCACGGCCTGAACGCCGCCGTTCAGGATCGACATCGTATCCGCGGCCCCGACGCTCCACTGCTTCAGGCTGACAGAGTTGCTGCTCGGGATCGAGAACAACGGTTCGGGGATCGCTTTGTAGTTGTAGATGTTCGATCCGACGAGACTGTTTGCGCCCAGATAGGAGCTTTCGCTGGGACGATCGAACACCCCGTAGTTCACCACGAATTTGTGGTTGATCGGCCCGGTGTCGGCCTCGCCGCGTAGCCCGACTTCACCGGTCTTGGCCGTGAACGTCTGCTCGCCGGCGAACGGGCGCGAGCCATAGTCGCCCGCCTGGTTGATGATGGTCGGCGACAGGAATTTGAAATCGATCTTGGCCTGATGATAGCCGGCCGCACCGTACACCGTCAGCCCGGGCGTAACGTCGACTTCGGCCTTCACCGTGGCGAAGGTGTCCTTTGGCTTCCAGTAGGCCCAGTCCGGAATCGCGTTGGAGTTGGCCGCGGGCGCGGGCGGCAGCGGCACAACGCTCGACTGGAAACTGAAGAACCGGATCGGCGGATTCAGGTTGTTGGCCTGATAACCGACATCGGCCGAGACCCGGACGTTTTCGCCGCGATAATCCAGGCCCAGCACGGCGTTGCCGAATTCGCTGCTCTGCCGGTCGAACGGCGTCTTGCCGTCGCTGTAGCTGCCATTGAAGCGGACGCCCCACTCCTTGTGCTCGCCATAGCGCCGCGCGACATCGGCCTGCAGGCCGAATTGCGAGCGCGACGCGTAGGTCGCGGTGAGCTGGGTGATGTCGTAATCCGGCGCCTTCTTGGTGACGAGATTGATGCTGCCGCCGACCGCGCCGAGCGGCGAGATGCCGGTGAGCAGTGCGGTCGGGCCTTTCAGGATCTCGACCCGTTCGATGAAATTGGCGCCGACGCTCCAGAACGGTGCCATGCCGTACATGCCGTTGAGCGCCAGATCGCCGACGTCGTAGTAGAATCCGCGGATGAAATAGCCGTCCTGTCCGCCGCCGGCGGACGTCACCGCCCGCACCGAGGGATCGTTGGCGACGACGTCGCGGATCGTGCGCGCCTGCTGATCCTGCATCAGCTTGGCAGTGTAGTTGGTCTGGCTGAACGGCGTGTCGAGCAGGCTGCGATTGCCGAGGAAACCGACCTGCCCACCACTCGCGACCTGGCCGCCCGCGTAGCTGGCCGGCAGCGCGCCGAGCGTGCCGGTCGATGGCGTCACGTAAGGCACAGGCGCGACCGGCGCAGGTGGCCGCGCCTCCCGGCGAGCGGCAACGCGTCGCGTGGTGCCGGCGCGCGTGCTGGCGACCGGACGCGCGGTGCGCGCCCGCTCGGCGCGCGGCGCATCGACGGTGACGGCCGGCAGATTGGATTGCGCGTGTGCATCTTGCGGAATTTGAATCGTCAGCGCGACCGCGCCGACCGTGCAGAGCAGAAGAGTTCGCCCTGTCGCTTTTGTTGTTGTTTGAAACATGCCCATGCCCCGATGTTGCTGGGAGGCCCAGCGCCATCGCTGCTGTAATCGAGCATGTCCGTCCGGACACGAGGTCGCAGCATAGAATACCTCAAACCGGCCGCGCGACGCGGACCAACGGAGGCAATCAAAAAGTGATTAGTTAATGGAGGGTTCTTTAACGCCCGTCAGTAATTAGCTGATGCACGAAGCTTGTGAGCAAGCCCATCGAAGCAAGCCCGAGATGCGACAAACTGTCATGTCAGACTGTCTTTTGATCGATTCTGAGAACTGTTACTTCGGAGCGAGTAATACTCACGACATCGCCCGGCGATTGCGCCAACCTAGCTATTCGCAGTCCTCTTATCCGGCGCCGGATGACTTGGCAGATCATCGTGGGGGTGGTGATGGACGGCGGCTGTGACGTCGGTGAGACCGTCACCAGCCGTCCCATCGATCATGGTCTGCCCGAATTCGATCGTGCGCATACCGGCGCCGCCATCGTCCCCGTCCCGCTCCAGCAGCCGCCAAGGGATGAAGGCATTCTTCACCGATTGCCAGAACGACGACATGTCGTGCGCCCTCTAAAGCTCGTCTCGATAAGGACTGTTGGACCTGGCGGCCGCGACCCGCCTAAGTTCTATGGCTGGATCTGAGGCAGAATAACGCGCGCCCGAACTCGCGCCGCACTCGATGAACAAAATACCGAAGGCCGATGAATGGTCGGAGCGAAAGGATTTGAACCTTCGACCCCTAGTCTCCCAGACTAGTGCGCTAACCGGGCTGCGCCACGCTCCGATGCCGTTTCGGCCCTGATGCTGTAGCGGCGATCGCGCGTTCGCGCAAGCTGCGGAGGATCAATTCGGCGACGTGTTCGCCGAAGAATACGGGCCGGATCTGGCGATCCGGTCCGCCCGCGACCTCAGGCACCGCCGGCCGTTTCCGTCCTCCCACGGTCTCCATACTCTAGTGCCCGAGCGCGCTTGCCAGGCATCGGTCAGTCGAAGGTTCTCAAATGCTTGCAGACCAGAGCAATCGTGAATGACGGGCCAAGCCTGAACATCGCTAACTTGAAGCTTTGCTGAACCTTAGGCCCGATTCTTGAGGTTGTTGCTCAAGATCTTCGCCTGTCCTCAGCCGTCCTTGATCGCGGCGTCGAGCAGTTCGCGGCAGGCGATCAGGTCGGTCAGTGCGGCGCGAAGCGGACCAAGATCGACCGGTGGCGGAGCCGGCGGCGCCTTGGCGGCGGGGAACTCCAGCGGCGGCAGATCGAACCGCGGCGCGCGGCCGGGAGCCGCTATGACGGCAGCCGGCTCGACGGCGAAATCGTCGTCGTGGTCCTCGTCCTCGTGATCGTCGAACCGCGGTGCGTGGCGCGACTCGGCCTCGACGTGGCGTCGCGGCGCGGGTGCTGCGCGCCGATCCGGCTCGGCCATCGTGGCGTGCAGGTCGAGCCCTTCGTCCTCGCCATCGTAGTCGTCGTCATCGGCGTCGATACCGCCGGGGACGGGCTCGAACTCTTCTTCCTCGGCGACGGTCCGGGTGATCGCCGCCTCGACCGCGCCAAAGCTGGCGTGGACCTCGGCGTCGGCCAGCCGCTGCACCGATTTGATGCCGTGCTCTTTCAGGATCCGCTGCACACCGCGGATGGTGTAGCCCTCGCCGTACAGCAGACGGCGGATGCCTTTGAGCAGATCGACGTCGTCGGGCCGGTAGTAGCGCCGCCCGCCCGACCGCTTCATCGGCTTGATCTGGGTGAACCGTGTTTCCCAGAACCGCAGCACGTGCTGTGGAATGTCGAGCTCGGCTGCGACCTCGCTGATGGTGCGGAATGCGTCGGGTGCCTTGTCCAAAGGCCAGCTCCCCGTCAGCTGCCGGATGCGGTTGCGGCTGCGTTTTCTTCAGACTCGTCGTCGGTTGCCGGCACGGCACCATTGGCGTTGATGCGCTGCTTCAGGATCGCCGATGGCTTGAACACCATCACCCGGCGCGGCGAGATCGGCACTTCGGTGCCGGTCTTCGGGTTGCGCCCGATGCGTTGCCCCTTCTGCCGGACCAGGAACGACCCGAACGACGACAGCTTCACCGTCTCGCCCCGCTCGAGGCAGTCGGTGATCTCTTTCAACACCAGTTCGACGAATGCCGACGACTCGGTGCGCGACAGGCCGACCTTCTGATAGACCGCCTCGCATAGATCGACACGTGTGACTGTTCGTCCGGCCATCGCCTGCCCCACCTCACGGCGAAAGAAAAAATCCGCGCTGAAATTAAGAGGTTAACTATCGGCGGTCAACTCCACCGCGTCTCAAAGTTAGCACCGAACGCCATGGAAATGCTGCTAAAATTTTACGCGCACAACTACCAGCGGAGCAGCGCGGCGCCCCAGGTGAAGCCGCCGCCCATCGCTTCGAGCAGAACGAGGTGGCCCTTCTGGATGCGGCCATCAGCGACCGCAGTGCACAACGCCAGCGGAATCGAGGCCGCCGAGGTATTGCCGTGGCGGTCGACCGTCATCACCACCTTCTCCGGCGCGATATGCAGCTTCTGCGCCGAGGCGTCGATGATCCGCTTGTTGGCCTGATGCGGCACGAACCAGTCGACATTGTCGGCGCTGGTGCCGGAGGCGTTGAAGGCGTCGACGATCACCCCGGTGATCATGCCGACCGCGTGCTTGAACACCTCGCGCCCTTCCATCCGCAGATGGCCGACGGTCTGGGTGCTCGACGGGCCGCCGTCGACGTACAATTTGTGTTTGTGACGGCCGTCCGAACGCAGATGTGTGGTCAGCACGCCGCGGTCGGCCGACGTGCCCCAGCCCTCCTGCGCCTCGAGCACGATCGCGCCGGCGCCGTCGCCGAACAGCACGCAGGTGCCGCGATCATTCCAGTCGAGGATGCGGGAGAAGGTCTCGGCGCCGATCACCAGGGCCCGCTTGGCCGAGCCGGCGCGCAGGTAATTGTCCGCAGTGGCGACCGCGAACACGAAGCCGGAGCACACTGCCTGCAGGTCGAAGGCGACGCCGTGGGTCATGCCGAGCGCGGCCTGAACCTGCACCGCGGTCGCCGGGAAGGTGTGGTCGGGGGTCGAGGTCGCCAGCACGATCAGGTCGATCTGATCGGCGGTCAGGCCCGCATTGTCGAGCGCCGCCTGGGCGGCTTTGGTGGCCAGATGTGAGGTGAATTCGCCGTCGGCGGCGATGTGGCGTTCGCGGATTCCGGTGCGCTGGACGATCCATTCGTCCGAGGTGTCGACCGTCCGGGCCAGTTCTTCGTTGGTGAGGACCCGCTCCGGCAAGTAAGCGCCGCAGCCCAGTACGACCGAACGAATCACCGTCACGAGACAACCTCCTGAGCGCTCGGCGTCGCGACCAACGCGCCGGCATCACGATTGAGCGTTTGATTGATCTTGGTCAGGAGATCGTAGCGGACCATGTCATAGCCAACATCGACCGCGTAGGCAAAGCCCTCGGCATTGGTTCCACCGTGGCTCTTGACCACGATTCCGTTAAGCCCGAGGAAAACGCCGCCGTTGGACTTGTTGGGGTCCATCTTGTCTTTGAGCGCCTTGAAGGCGTCGCGCGCGAACAGATAGCCGATCTTCGACCGCCAGGTCCGGGACATTGCGGCGCGCAAATATTCCGCGAGCTGGCGGGCAGTGCCCTCCGCGGCCTTCAGCGCTATATTGCCGGCGAAGCCCTCCGACACGATGACGTCGGCGGCGCCCTTGCCGATGCCGTCGCCCTCAACGAAGCCGATGAAATCAAAGCGCTGCGAATTCATCGCGCGCAGCAGCTCGGCCGCTTCGCGGATCTCCTCGCCACCTTTGATCTCCTCGACGCCGATGTTGAGCAGGCCGACGGTCGGACGCTCCAGGTCGAACAGCACGCTGGCCATCGCCGCGCCCATGATCGCGAGCGCCTTCAGGTGCTGCGCGTCGCCGCCGATCGAGGCGCCGAGATCGAGCACCACCGAATCGCCCCGCATCGTCGGCCAGGTGGCGGCGATCGCCGGACGGTCGATGCCGGGCAGCGTGCGCAGGCAGAACCGCGCCATCGCCATCAGCGCGCCGGTGTTGCCGGCCGAGACCGTGACGTCAGCCTCGGTCTTCTTCACCGCGTCGATCGCCTGCCACATCGACGATTTGTAGCGACCGCGGCGCAGCGCCACGCTCGGCTTGTCGTGCATCGCCACAGCGACATCCGTGTGAATGACACGCGAGGCTTTGCGCAGCGCTGGATGCGCGGCCAGCTCTTTCTCGATCAGCTTGGCGTCGCCGTAGAGCAGGAATTCAACGTCCGGATGCCGGCCGAGTGAGATCGCCGCGCCGGGTATCACGACGGAGGGGCCGAAATCGCCCCCCATTGCGTCGAGCGCGATTCGAACTTTTTGAGGCATGGGCGTTCCGGAAGCCTGATCGCCTGCGACCTTGTGCGCTTGGCCGTGGACTCAAAAAAAGCCCCGTCGGGGCGGTGAAAAGCGTGCAGCGCTGCACACCGATTTGGCCGGACAATAGCCATTCTCCGCCCCGATACAACATCTTGATCGGGCAGATTTAAGTCGCATTTCGTAGCGTGTGCGCATGATTTTCGGCTGCGAACAGGCGGCGTCTGCGGCGGCTGGGCGAATGCTGTCCGCTCAGCCCTTTTTCGGCTTGCGCGGGCTTTCGGCGCCGGTCGGCTGTTGCAGCGCTTTCAACGCCGCGAACGGGTTCATGTCGGGATCGTCGCGGTCGACGACCGGCTCGAACACCGCGTCCGGTTTGCGCGGATAAGGATCGAGTCCGAGATACAGCGCATCGGTGGCGACGCGGCCGATATCGATGATGCCGCGTTCGATCGCCTCCGGCGGATCGCTTGGATCGGGCTCGCCCTCCTCGTCGACCGTGTCGGACAGCTCGCGAATCTGCTCCGGCGGCAGGAAGGTGAGATCGACGCTCTCGTCGATGACATTGTCGACCGGATCGAGCGTCACCACGCAGGTCTGCGTCACCTTGGCGCGCACCCGTCCGGTGAGATGGACGCGGCCGTCAGTGAACGGCTTCAGATCAAATGACGCGGTGGCCTCCGCGACCCCGCGCAGATCACCGAGCGCGCTGATCGCCTCCCGCTCCGCAGCGCTCGCAACGAAGTCGCGGTGCAGCCCCGTTTCGGGAATCTGCAGCACCACCACCGGCACGCTCCACGGGTTGTCTTCGCTCGCCATCGTCGAAAGTCCTCGTCTTAAGCGGTCGGCTGCGGGAACGGCAGGTCGCCGCTGCGCAGCTTGGCCGGCGGCACCGCGTCGAGCGCGTCGATCACCTGCCCGACATAGACTGCCAGCTTGCGCGCGTTCTCAATGTCGGCACCGTCGAGAACGTTCCGGTTCAGCGCCAGCTCGAGGTCCTCGCGGCCTTCCGTCAGCGCCAGATCATAAGCCGCCGAGCGGCCGTAGAACGCTTCGCCGAACGCCTGCATCCGCTTCGGCACCGACAGATCGCCGACGCCAAGCTCGCGCAGGTTGGCGTCGAGGTCGCTGCAGAAATAGTCGAACAGCGCCTGGGCGAAGGTCGATGCGTCCTGGATGCTGCGAATCCGCCGCAGCACCAGCCACAGATGGACCACCAGCATCTCGAATCGGCCGTTGACGGTGTCGGCGACGCCGAATTGCTGGTAAAAGACCGGCAGGCGCGACTGCGCCACGATCGTGCCATAGATCGCTTCAATGGTGCCGCGCGGCGGCGTCCGGGGCGGACGGAGCAGATTGAACGGCCAAATCATTGCGGGTTCCAGGTCCGGGCCCGTACGGGCCTTTCGGGATTGCTTTCCGAGTTCCTGCCCGGTACGTCAACGCCCTGCGCGATGCAAGGGGATGAGGCCAACTCCCGAATGAGTATTTCGATCGATCGACGCGGGCGCGCCAACGCGCTGCGAAGCCGTTTTTCGCTGCCGCGCAACCTCGGCCTGGCCGTGGCGCTGACGCTGGTCGGCGCCGGTATGGGTGCCTGCACGTCAGAGCAATTCCAGAAGGGCTACATTCTGCCCAATGGCGCGCTGGAGCAGATTCCGATCGGCGCCAGCCAGGATCAAGTGCTGCTGGTGATGGGGACGCCGTCGACGGTGGCGACCCTGGACGGCGAGGTGTTCTACTACATCTCGCAGCGCACCGAGCGTGCGGTGGCGTTCATGCCGCAGAAGGTGATCGACCAGCGCGTGATCGCGATCTATTTCGACAAGAACCGCCAGGTCCGCCGTATCGCCAATTACGGCCTGCAGGACGGCAAGATCTTCGACTTCATCAGCCGCACCACGCCGACCTCCGGTCAGGAGATGAGCTATCTGGCGCCGCTGTTCCGGTTGATCAGCTTCCGCTGAGGCGGAGGCAGATCAGCGCAATGGTGTTGATGGGTAGGATGGGTTGAGCGCAAGCGAAACCCATCTCAGAAGCGCCGTCCCGGCTACGCCAGCCCCTTCCCCCGCGCCCACTCCGCAATCGTCGCGTTGACTTCATCGGGTGCGTCCTGCTGCACCCAATGCGACGCGCGCGGCAGCTTGTGCAGGGTGAAGTCCTCGACGAACTGCTCGTTGCCTTCGGTCAGCGCGATGTCGAGCGCGAGATCGTCCTTGCCCCAAATCATCAGCGTCGGCACGGTGATCACCGGATTGCTGCCGGCGCCGCCGGCAAGGCCGGAGAAATTGGCCCGATAGTAATTCAGCATCGCGGTGGCCGCGCCCGGCTGCAGCATGTTGCGGCGATAGATCTCGAGTTGTTCGGCCGGGATCTTGTGGCTGTGGCTCTTGAACATCTTGACCAGCGGCGCGCCGCCTTTGCGGGTCAGCAGCCATTCCGGCAGCAACGGCAATTGGAAGAACGCGACGTACCAGGAGCGGCGGCGCTGCGCCCAGCCGCGGGCGAGCTCACGCGCGAACGCATCCGGATGCGGCGCGTTGAGGATGATCAGCCCGTCGAGATGCACCTTGCCGCGCAGCGCGGTCTGCCAGGCGATCACGCCGCCCCAGTCGTGGCCGATCAGAATGCGGCGCTTGCCGCCAAGCGCGGCGAACAGCGCCGCGACGTCGTCGGTCAGATGCTCGATCGAGTATGCCGCCTTACCCTCGGGCCGCGACGTGCCGCCATAGCCGCGCAGATCCGGCGCCACTACTCGCCAGCCGAGCTCAGCCAGGAACGGGATCTGCCGATACCAGGATTGCCGCGCCTCGGGAAATCCATGCAACAAGAGCGCGACGGTGTCGCCCTGCCCCGCGGTGTCGGCCGCGAAGCGCAGTCCGTTGGCTTCCAGCGCCGCCGTCTCGACCACCATCCTTAAGTCCCTGCCCTGTGATGGCCGATCCTACACTAGGATTTGTCCTTGTTGATTTTCTTTATCTTGGCGTCGGTCGTCTCGATCGAACTCACCAGCTCGAGAATCGCCTTTGACAGCAATTCGATCGCCTCCTTCTGATCCTGCGACTTGGCCGCGCGCAGCGCGTAGTTCTTGGCGGATGACAGCGACATGGGATCATTCCTTTGCAGCCAGTTGGTGACGTGTCCCGTCACTATCACGCGGAAGGAAAGGTCGCAGCCCCAATGCATTGATCCTCATCCTGAGGAGCCTCGGCGCAGCCGGGGCATCTCGAAGGATGGCCATAGGCGCGGGCAGCGCCGCGACCGTAGCATCATGGTTCGCGATGCTGCTCACCATGGGGTTTCGCTAGGCGCAAGAAAGAGGTCCCGTGGCAATCGCCGCGGAGCCCGTTGCGTCAACTGCTCGAAGGCGACTAACTACTTCTCTTCTTCCATCGACACCGCGACGGCGGCGTTGGCGGACAGCCGCACCTTGTTGCCTTCAACTTCGGCGACCAAGCCGCCGTCGATGAAGTGGTGGTGACCCTTGTGATGGCCCTCGCCGCTGTCCTTCTTGGTCAGCTTGATGCGATTGCCGTCGACACGATCGACGGTGCCGACATGCACGCCGTCGGCGCCGATGACTTCCATATGTTCCTTGATACCGCTCACACCGCTCATGTCGTGATCCTTCCGCAAGATGGGAACGGGTAACGCAGCGAGTTCCGATAGGTTCAATCGGAAGACGGGTGAGCTCGGGAGCGCTCTGCGATAGCGGCCTCAAAGCAAAAGCCCCGCGGCTTTCGCCGCGGGGCTTTGTGTTGGACCAACCGGTCTTGCGCTTAGTGCGCCAGGATCGCCAGCAGCAGCAGGGCGACGATGTTGGTGATCTTGATCATCGGGTTCACGGCCGGGCCCGCGGTGTCCTTGTAGGGATCGCCGACGGTGTCGCCGGTCACCGCGGCCTTATGGGCGTCGGAGCCCTTGCCGCCGAAGTGGCCGTCCTCGATGTACTTCTTGGCGTTATCCCAGGCGCCGCCGCCCGAGGTCATCGAGATCGCGACGAACAGACCGGTGACGATGACGCCGAGCAGCATCGCGCCGACCGCCGAGAACGCCGCCGACTTGCCGGCCGCACCGCCACCCGCGATCGCATAGATCGCGAAGTAGACGAAGATCGGCGACAGCACCGGCAGCAGCGACGGGATGATCATTTCCTTGATCGCCGCCTTGGTCAGCAGGTCGACCGCCTTGCCGTAGTCCGGCTTGTCGGTGCCCTTCATGATGCCGGGCTTTTCGCGGAACTGGCGACGCACTTCCTCGACGATCGCGCCGGCGGCGCGGCCGACCGCGGTCATGCCCATCGCGCCGAACAGGTACGGCCGCAGGCCGCCGAACAGCAGGCCGACCACGACGTAGGGGTTGTTCAGCGAGAAGTCCGGGGCGACGCCGACGAAGTACGGCGACTTCTGCGCAATGAAGAACTTGAGGTCTTCATTGTAGGCCGCGAACAGCACCAGCGCGCCGAGACCGGCCGAGCCGATCGCGTAGCCCTTGGTGACCGCCTTGGTGGTGTTGCCGACGGCGTCGAGCGCGTCGGTCGACTTGCGCACTTCCTTCGGCAGGCCGGCCATTTCGGCGATGCCGCCGGCGTTGTCGGTGACCGGACCGAAGGCGTCGAGCGCGACGATCATGCCGGCCAGCGCCAGCATGGTGGTGGTGGCGATCGCGATGCCGAAAAGGCCGGCAAGGCTGTAGGTGATCAGGATGCCGGCGATGATCACGATCGCGGGCAGCGCGGTCGCTTCCATCGAGATGGCGAGACCCTGGATCACGTTGGTGCCGTGGCCGGTGACCGAGGCCTGGGCGATCGACTTCACCGGGCGGAAGTCAGTGCCGGTGTAGTATTCGGTGATCCAGATGATCAGGCCGGTGACGGCGAGGCCGACGATGCCGCATTCGAACAGCGCCAGACCCGTGTAGGACACGCCGGGCAGCGGGCCGAAGCCGATCAACTGGTGGATGACGACGCCGACGCCGATCAGCGACAGTACGCCGGTGGCGATCAGGCCCTTGTACAGCGCGCCCATGATCGACTGGGAAGCGCCAAGCTTGACGAAGAAGGTGCCGACGCTCGCG
>NZ_QTKI01000718.1:0-1210 GCF_010820945.1 Rhodopseudomonas sp. BR0C11 | reverse complement strand
ATGTGGTGCGGACCGCCGCCAGCCCCTCAATCTCGTTGACTGAGCGCTCGGTCCGGCTGTCGGCGGTCCGCACCACATCGGTCGCCTTGGCGATCTGGCGCGCGATCTCGCCGATCGATGCCGATAGCTCCTCCGCCGCGGCCGCGACGGTCTGCACGCTTTCCGAAGCCTGCTGCGAGGCGCCGGCGGCGGCCGCCGCCTGCCCGGAGGCCTCGGCTGCGACGTCGTCGATCGACTGCGCGTTGTTGCGCATCGTCGCAGCGTTGTCGGTCACGGCACGCAGCATGTCCTCGATCGAAGACCGGAACGCCTCGACCGCTTCGTTGACCTTCGCCTTCTGAGCATCCTCGATCCGGGCGCGCTCGGCTTCCTGCGCCTCGGCGTCATGCTTGGCCTTTTCGACCGCCTTCTCTTTGAACATCTCGACGGCGTGGGCAACTTCGCCGACCTCATCACTGCGGCCGAGCCCCGGCGGCACCACGGTGAAATCGCCATTCGCGAGCCGGTTCATTCCCTCTGTGAGCGAACGCAGCGGCCGCGAGATGCTGCGGCTGAGCAATGCGCCGGCCCCGAGCGTCAGGACCAGGACCCCAAGACCGATGGCCAGCGCCCATTCGCGCGCCTCCTGCATCGCCTTGACAGAGGCGCTGCGGTCGACGCCGAGTACCGAGACGCCGATGGCTTCGCCGGCATAATCACGCACCGGGGCCAGCATAATCGTCTGATCCATCGAGCCGATATGCATCGCTTGCTGCGCCGACTTATCGCGCAACGCAGCCGCCATCTGCTCGGCGCCGATCACCGGGTCGGTCTCGAAGGTTGAGGCGTATCGCTGGAAGCCGTTGGGAGTCTTCAAATACAAGGCGACGTCAGCGCCGGTGCCGCTCTTGAAAGCATCGAAGAAGCGGCTGCCGAGCGTCATCCCGACCTCCACCGAACCGATCGGCTTGCCGTCCTTGAACACTGGCGCCACACCGCGGATACCGAGCCCCTCGACACCATTCTCCAGTCCGCTCACCGGCTTGCCGCTGGCGTTGACGGCCACGACAGTCTTGCGGATCGCCGACAGATCGTCGCCGAACTTTTCCAGCTTGTGCAGCCGCAGGAACGACGTCGCTGGCGCGGTATGGAATTGCATCTGCACGACGCCGTGTGTCGCCTGTAACTGCAGGAAGCTCGGCTGCACAAGCTGGAAAAGTTCGGCGACGAT
>NZ_QTKI01000717.1:0-1214 GCF_010820945.1 Rhodopseudomonas sp. BR0C11 | reverse complement strand
GGCCAATCATGCGCCGCATCTGCGCACCATGACCGAAGGCGGCGTCTATGGCGCGACGCCGGTCGGCGGCCTGCCCTGGGGCATCGAGTGCAACCGCATCTCCACCAACGCCACCAGCTTCACCTCGGCGATCGATGCGCTCGGTTTCCTGGTCGCTTCAGGACGATGCGACGTCGGCGTGATCGGCGCGGCGCAGGTCGACAAGTTCGGCAACGTCAATACCACCGGCATCTGGGACGACGACATCGGTCCCCACTATCGCCCGCCCAAGATCCGCCTGCCCGGCGCCGGCGGCGCCAACGACATCGCCTGCGGCGCCAAGCGCTTCATCATCATGGTGACGCACGAACCCAAGCGCTTTGCCGAGAAGGTCACCTATCTGAGTTCGCCGGGCTATCTCGACGGCGGCAACGCCCGAGAGCGCTTCGGCTTCGTCGGCGGCGGACCATCAGCGATCATCACCACGCTGGGCATCCTGCGTCCCGATCCGGAGACCAAGGAATTTCAGCTCGACGGCTGGTTCGCGTTCTCCAGCGTCGACGAGATCAAGGCGCACACCGGCTGGGACCTGAAGGTGTCGCCCACCGCTCACATGATCGCCGAGCCGACGGCCGAAGAGCTTGCGAACCTGCGCAAGGTCGATGAGACCGGCGCGCTGCGCAAGCACTAGCGCGCCCGACAACGAGGACTTCCGATGACCGACACTCCTTACGTGCTGCGCGCCGACGATGATGGCATCACCACGCTGACGCTGAACCGGCCCCAGGCGCGCAACGCGCTGTCGCAGGGAATGCTGGCGGCGCTGCGCGCGGCGCTGGCCGACATCGCCGCCGACGCCAGCGTGCAGGTGCTGATCGTCGCGGGCTCCGGCCCGGCCTTCTGCGCCGGCCATGACCTGAAAGAGCTGCGGGCCGGCAACTACGACCCCGGCTATGTGGATCGCCTGTTCGCTGCCTGCGCCGAGGTGATGCAGGCCATCGTTCACCTGCCGAAGCCTGTGATCGCGCGGGTCCACGGCGTCGCCACTGCCGCCGGCGCTCAGCTGGTCGCCAGCGCCGATCTCGCCTTCGCCGCTGACGATGCGCGGTTCGCGACGCCGGGCGTGAACATCGGGCTGTTCTGCTCGACCCCGATGGTGGCGCTGTCGCGCAATCTCACGCGCAAGCACGCGATGCAGATGCTGCTGTCGGGCGACCTGATCGACGCCGACACCG
>NZ_QTKI01000716.1:0-1215 GCF_010820945.1 Rhodopseudomonas sp. BR0C11 | reverse complement strand
CCATATAGCGGTTCATCAGCACGTAGCGCAGCTCGGTATCCTTGACGTTGATCACCGCCGGAACGGTGTCGATAACCTGCTGCAGCAGCAGCCGGCTCTCGGCGACCGCCTGCTCGGCGCGCTTCTGATCGGTAATATCGCGCACCGCGCCTTCGTAGCGGATGACGTTGCCGGCCTCGTCGCGGACCGCACCGGCGCTGTCCGACAGCCACAGCTCGTCGCCGTTGCGTTTGCGCGCCTGATACTCGAATTCGCGCACCATGCCGTCGCGCTGCATCAGCTCGCGATATTGCTCGCGCTTGGCCGGATCGATGTAGATCGTGGTGGTGACGTCGGCGGTGGCGCGGATCAGTTCGGCCGGGCTGTCATAGCCCATCATCCGCGCCAGCGCCGGATTGGCGTTGAGCAGCGCGCCGTCGGGCGTCGTCACATAGATGCCGTCGATCGAGCCTTCGAACAGCTTGCGATAGCTCTCTTCGGCGAGCCGCTGCTCGGCGAGCGCCCGCACCGCGGCTTCGCGGGCGTTGTCGGCCTCGACCAGGGTGCGGCGGAACACTTCGGCGGCGCGAGCGATGTCGCCGATCTCGTTCTTCACGTCGGTCGCCGGGATCGCGGTGAATTGCTGTCCCGCCGCCAGCGAACGGATCGCCCGGGTGATCGCGGTCAGCGGTCCGACGGTGCGGCGGACCACGAAGGCCGCCGCCATCCGGCCGAGCAGCACGCCGGCGATGCCGAGCACGATGCTCTGCCATTTGTCTTCGGCCAGCGTGCGGGCGAGATCGCGCGACAGCACCCGGCCGCGACGGGCAGCGGCATCGCGCAGCAGTTCTGTGACCTTGCCGATCAGCCGGCCCTCGGTGCCGAGCACGTCGCGGTCGAGATCGGCGATCTCCTGCTCCACCGCCGCGGTCGCGGCGATCAGCTCGGCGTAGTCGCGAACCGAACGGGCCGCGGTCGCGTCGCCGATCGGCAGCGCGCGCATCCGCCGCGCCGCGTCGCTGGCGCCCATCAGGTCGCGCGACAGCAGCGCGGCCCCGACCTTGATCTGGGCCGAATGCAGTTCGCCGGCGAGCTTGCGATCGGACAGGCCGGCGATCGTCGCCTCGAACGCCTCGCGCAGCGCCGGGATCTTCGCCACCAGCTCGCCACGGCGCTGCATCAACTCGGTGATGCGCTGCAGCCCGTCGCGATAATTGGTCAGCCGCTCGGTGACGC
>NZ_QTKI01000715.1:0-1215 GCF_010820945.1 Rhodopseudomonas sp. BR0C11 | reverse complement strand
CCGCGGCTCTGCCACAGCGTGGCCCTTGCCTGCGGCGAAGACAATCCGGGAATTACCGAAGCTGCCGGTGCCGCCCTTGAGCTGATGCACTGCGCTTCCCTGATCCATGACGATCTGCCGTGCTTCGATGGCGCCGACCTGCGCCGCGGCCGCCCGTCGGTGCACAAGGCGTTCGGCGAACCGCTCGCGGTGCTCGCCGGCGACGCGATGATCGTGCTGGCGTTCCAGACCATTGCCCGGGCCGAAGGTCCGGCGGACCGGCTGTTGAAGCTGACCCAGATCATTGGCGGTGCGGTCGGTGTGCCGTTCGGCATCGTCGCCGGCCAGGCCTGGGAATGCGAGACCGAGATCAATCTCGCCCATTATCACCGCTCCAAGACCGGCGCGCTGTTCGTCGCCGCCACCGCGATGGGCGCAGCGTCGGCCGGTGCCGATCCGGAGCCGTGGCGGATGGTCGGCGAGAAGATCGGCGAGGCCTATCAGGTTGCCGACGACCTCCGCGACGCCGCTGCCGACGTCGAAGAGATCGGCAAGCCGGTCGGCCAGGATATCGCCCACGATCGCCCGAGCGCGGTGCGCGAGATGGGCATCGACGGCGCGATCTACCACCTGAAGTCGCTGGTGCGCGGCGCCGTCGAGGCGATGCCGGACTGCACCAATGGCAACGAGCTGCGCTCGCTGATCATGTCGGAAGCGACCCGCCTGGTGCCGGCGAAGCTGGCCGCCACTGCGGCCTGACGCGGCCGCCGGCTTGGCCTTCGCGGCCGGCCGGTGGTAGCAGAACCAAATGGTCTCCTTGAGCCTGCGTGACCGGCTGCTCGGCTGGCGCGATTCGATCCTGTCGAATCCGCGCTTTCAGCGCTTTGCCGCTGTATTTCCGTTGATGCGTCCGGTCGCGCGCCGGCGCGCCGTGGCGATGTTCGATCTGCTCGCCGGCTTCGTCTATTCGCAGATCCTGCTCGCCTGCGTGCAGCTCCGGCTGTTCGACATCGTCGCCGAGCGCCCCGCCACCGCTGAAGACCTCGCCGCGCAGCTCTCGCTGCCGGTCGAGTCGATGCGGATGCTGCTCGACGGCGCAGTCGCCCTCCAGTTGCTGCAGATGCGCAGCGGCGCACGCTACGGCCTCGGCCAGCTCGGCGCCGAGCTGCGCGGCAATCCGGGGGTGCTGGCGCTCGTGGCCCATCATGCCATGCTTTATCGGGATCTGGCGGATCC
>NZ_QTKI01000714.1:0-1216 GCF_010820945.1 Rhodopseudomonas sp. BR0C11 | reverse complement strand
GGGCCGAGCTGCTGCTGGTGGTGCACGGCAAGCCGGCGACGCCGGATCTGTTCGACGCCGCGGCAAGCCCGTTCGAGCGAAAGCCGGTGCCGGCGGCGACCGCCGAACAGCGCCAGCAAGAGCGGGCGCGACGACGCGACAAGTGGAAGAAACGGTGAGGAAATGATGTACCAGCATCCGGTAGTCGCGCTGCTTACCGAGATCGAACGTTTGTGGAGCGATTCCGCCGAGCAAGCGGCCATTCGCGCGGAGGTCGTTGCGCAGCGCCTGCATTCAGCAGGTATCGTTGACGGCCTCGTAGTTGATGGACGTCTTTGTGTGTCGGAGCATCCACGCAATGCCGTCAACGGCGGATGTAATGTGGCGATCAAAATCGACGGTTCGATTTCCGACGCGCAATTGCGGAAAATGGCCGCACAAGCTGAACTCGCTGAACTGCGGGTGAACGAGTTTTCCGCTAAGCGCAGTTGAAACGAGTCTTGAGAACTCATGACATTCCTCGATCGCATCCTCGGCCGCAGCAAGGCAGCGCCCGCAAGCGCCACCACGGCGCCGCCGCGGGCGCGGGCTGGGTATCTGCGCGATACGCGGTCCAAGGTGCTATCGACGCGCGTTGCTGCGCTGCGCGATCATCGTGACGACGTCCGCATCGCATGGCGTCGTGCCGCCGGGCTGGCGATGGATCTGATCCAGAATTCCAGCCGGCTGCGCGGTGCGGCTGATCAGGTGATCGCCGACACGGTCGGCGTCGAGCTGGTGCTCAACCCGCAACCGGATCTAGCCGCGCTAGGCTACAGCGCCGAGGAAGCCGCGGCGCTGGTGCGCACCATCAAGCATCGCTGGAAGCGCTGGGCTTGGAACCCGCGTGAATGCGATCTCCGCGGCAAATTCACCGTGCCGCAGATGATCGACATCTCGCTGCGCTCGGATATGGCCTACGGCGAAGCGCTGGGCCATATCAGCTACATGAATCCGGCGGAGCGTCGGGCCTACGGCATCGCCAGCGGCACCAAGATGTGCCTGGTGAACCCGACCAAGCTGGTGCAGGACACCAGCGAAGTCGAGGGCATGTTTCAGGGCGTGATCCACGATTCGAACGGCCGCCCGATCGCCTACCGGATCGAGCAGAAGGAAGCCGGCATCACGGTGAAGCGCGATTACCGCGCCTACGATGCCGAGGGCCGGCAGCCGGTGGGGCATGTGTTCGAACCGATGG
>NZ_QTKI01000713.1:0-1219 GCF_010820945.1 Rhodopseudomonas sp. BR0C11 | reverse complement strand
GGTGCATCCTGTGACGGTGGCGATGCTTGGTCAGGTTCAGGAAGGCAGCAACGACGTGTTGATCCCCTATTACGAGAATATCCCCGCAGATACGGCCTGAGATGACGCTATCGACGAGAACTCTGGAATCCCGGCGGCGCGGGCTGGTCACAGCCGCGCACGCCTTGATCCGCGAATCCGGCGGCGCCGGGTTTTCGATGATCCAGCTCGCCAAGCGTGCGGGAGTGAGCCCGGCGACGCCCTATAATCTGGTCGGGACAAAGGCCGACTTGTTGCGGCTGGTCGTGCGCGACGAGTTCGCCGCGTTCGAAACCCGCCTCGCCACCCGCCCCCCGGGATCGCCGCTCGCCCAACTCGAAGCGGCGATCGATCTGGTGGTGAAGCACTATTGTGCAGAGCCGGCGTTCTATCGAGGTCTTTACGCGGCGATGCAGGGCGAGCACGCCGCCGAGCTGCGCGGGATGATGCTCGCCGAAGGGCAGCAATTGTGGTGCGCGATGGTGCGCGCCGCAGTGGACGCCGGCGAAATCGACCGCGTCGTCGATGATGAGGCCTTCACCGAGGTGCTGCTGCGCGCGATGGCCTCAACCACGGAAGCCTGGCTGGCCGTGAACTGGAGCCGCAAGCGTTTCGCCCAGGAGATGCATTTGGCGACGCGCCTGCTGCTGCTGGGCGTCGTCACCAAAACGGCTCGCAGCCGGATTGTTGCTGAATTCGCATCGTCGCGCCGGACCAGCGCGCGAAAGCCTGCACGAACGAGCAGGACCGCCAGGTCGTAGTCGGCCGCCGCGATTATGCCGATAGGACTGGCTTGGATGGAAGCCGCTCAGCAGCACCGCGACCAAGCGCGGTTTGATGGTCGCTCGTCGCCGTCAGCCGTTCAGCCTGCAGCACGGCCAGCGTCAGCACCACCAGCGCCATCGCCTGATGTGCGAGGGCGAGGTCGATCGGCGCGGCGTACAGCACGGTGAAGATGCCGAGCGCGGCCTGTGCGGTCAGCGCCAGGAACAGCAGCACCGCGCCGCGTGCCGCGGCCCCTGCCCGCGTGCGCAGCGCGTCGATCATGTGCAACGCCGCCAGCGTCCACAGCGCATATGCCAGCATGCGGTGATCGAACTGCACGGTGAGATGATTGTCGAACAGGTTCTTCCACCACGGGCTTTCGAACCACAGCCGCGCCGCGTCCGGGATCAGCGCGCCGTCGATCGTTGGCCAGGTG
>NZ_QTKI01000712.1:0-1239 GCF_010820945.1 Rhodopseudomonas sp. BR0C11 | reverse complement strand
GTGTATAAGAGACAGGACCAGTATCGCGCTGTCGCTCGGTATGGCGGCCAATCAGTTGACCACTGAGCGGTCGATCAACGCCGTCAACGCTCGCGCCGATGCGCAGCAGATGGTCGCCGATCACGGTCTCGAAGCCAACGTCGCACTGCGCCGGATGCAGCTTGCCGCAGCCGAGCTCCGCCTCGCCTCGACGCCGGCGCAGGTCGACAGCGCCCTCACCGGGTTGCACGACGCGCGGGAAACGATCGATCGTGGGATCAGCACCGCGGTGGCACAGATCGCAGACGGCGCCGACAAGGAACGCCTGCGCTCGATCGGCGCGCTGACGACGCAATACGATGGCGCGATGACCGAAGTCGGCAAGCTGGCCAAATCCGGCCAGTCAGGCGCTGCCAGCGACGCCGACAAGGCCAAGCGCGATCAACTCATCAGCCAGGCCCACTCGGTCGCGACGCAGGCGCTCGGTCTGATGGGCGAAGCGGTGGAGCGCGCCGAGAAGGCCGCGAAGGCGACCAAGACCCAGGCCGCGGACGAGTTGTCCAGCGCCAACCGGATCAACTTCGCCCTCGGCATGGTGGTGATGATCTCGCTGGTGATCTCGATGGTGTTCACCTTCTTCGGCATCTCGCGGCCGCTGATGCGGCTGAACGGGGCGCTGGACAAGATGGCCGGCGGCCAGCTCGACGTCGAAATCCCCGGCGCCGCGCGCGGCGACGAGATCGGCGACATGGCCAAGACCGTAGTGGTGATCCGCGAAAACGCCGATCATCGCGCCCGCGAGGAAGCCGAGCAGAAGGCGCATCAGGACGAAGTGGCGGCGCAGCAGCGCAAGCAGGAAATGCAGAAGCTCGCCGACGCCTTCGAGGGCGCGGTCGGCCGCATCGTCGAAGCGGTGTCGAGCGCATCGACCGAGCTGGAGGCCTCCGCCAGCAAGATGGCGCACACCGCCGAGGAAGCCGAGAAGCTCACCGCCGCTGTCGCCGGCGCCTCGGAGATTGCCACCAGCAATGTGCAGTCGGTCGCCTCGGCCACCGAGGAAATGGCATCCTCGATCCACGAGATCAGCCGCCAGGTGCAGGACTCCTCGCGGATCGCCAGCTCGGCCGTGCAGCAGGCCAACAAGACCAACGACCGCATCAATCAGCTCGCCACGGCGGCGCAGCGGATCGGCGACGTGGTCGACCTGATCAACACCATCGCCGGCCAGACCAACCTGCTGGCGCTCAACCCCACGATCGA
>NZ_QTKI01000711.1:0-1245 GCF_010820945.1 Rhodopseudomonas sp. BR0C11 | reverse complement strand
CGGATGTTCAGTATGTGACACACTTCTAGCGTGCGTTCTATTTGGGCAAATCCCGAGTCCGGGAATGTCCCGATGGTAGTTTTACGGAGGCGGCTTAGTCCCCGGGCACAGCGATGATCTGGTATGGCCGCGCCTACCGCCCTGTCAGACCGCGACCTTATCGAGCAGATCGATCAGATGCGGTTTGTTGTCAGCGACGATCTTCACCTTGGCAGCCAACTCCGGGTTATTGGCGAAGAACGCCAGCAGCCCCTGCTCCTCGGCCGACCAGTCCGGCCGCACACCGCCTTTCGGCGGCTTCGCCCGGCCCGCTTCCTTGGCCTGCTGCTTGACCCAATCGGCCTCGCGGCCGGCATCGATCTCTTCGATCGAATAGGTCAGATGGATCGTATAGTCGTCGGCCACGCCCCTCGCATCCAGCAGCATCTGCAGGGTGGCGCGCTCCGGATTGCCGTAGTCGCCGTTGCCGGAGAACACGTAGTGATCGGCAGTGACGCGTTCGAAGAACGAGGTCTCCATGTTGTTGTCGCTGCCGTGATGCGGCACCTTCAAAATATCGACGTGCAGCGTCTCGTTCTCGGCCAGCTTGCCGGACGTCTCCAGCCCCTCGATGATCTTGTCGCCCCTCGCGTCGCCGGTCAGCAGCATGGTCTTGCCGCCGCATTCGGCGAGCAGCACGATGCTCGACAGGTTCGGCACTGATTTGTCGACGAAAGCTGCGAGCATCGCCGACGCGGTGGGACGGGTGCCATCGGCTTTGCGTTGCCGCAGCCACTGATCGTGCATGTCCTGCAGCGCCTGCAGTTCGTCCTGCAGCGGGCCCGCGACGGTGATCGTCACACCATTGAGGTCGACCGGCGCGGCGTCGGCCGCGGTCAGGATCAGCTTGCCCTTGAACTTGTGGTTCGGCTTCCAGCCGAGATCGGCAGCGTCATCGCGCAAGGTACGCCCCTGCGGCACGCTGGCGAGCACGGCCTGCGCAGCGGCCTCTTCCTCGCTCTCGCCGATCTCGACGCCGGTGAACATGTTGGTGTCCGCCCCGGCGAGGATCGAGGCTGTGCCGAAACCGCTCGCCAGCTCATCCGGCTTGGTCGATAGCAGGTCGTCGAAACTGTTGTGCCACAGGCTGGTGACTGCCAGCCGGATGCCGGCGGCCTGACTGCGCTGCTCGCCGGTCAGATCGAGGATACCGTGGATGTGGTCATCATCGATATGACTGACCAGCACCACATCGAACGGCAGCGG
>NZ_QTKI01000710.1:0-1246 GCF_010820945.1 Rhodopseudomonas sp. BR0C11 | reverse complement strand
CTCCCGCTTGCGGGAGAGGGGTGGGGTGAGGGCGACGCGGGCACAGACGGAGTGCCGCGCTACACCACCACGCTCAGCCGTTTCGCCGCGCGGGTAATCCCCGTGTAGAGCCAGCGGGCGCGGCTGTCCTGGAACGCAAAGCTCTCGTCGAACAGCACGACGTCATCCCATTGCGACCCCTGGCTCTTGTGCACGGTGAGCACGTAGCCGTAGTCGAACTCGTCGTAGGGCTTGCGCTGATCCCAGCTGATATCTTCGATGCCGCCGGAGAAACACTCCTGACGTACCGAGACTTTGGTGAGGCGGCCGCCGAACTCTTCATCGGGCGTCACCCGCATGGTGATGATCTTAGTCTTGATCGGCGAGCGCGACTTCACCCGCCACAGCCCGCCGTTAAACAGCGCCTTCTTGCGGTTGTTGCGCAGGCACACCAGCTTGTCGCCGCCGACCGGAAACGGATCTTCGATGTTCAGCCGCTGCCGGAAACGCGCGTTGTAGGCGCGGCGGGTGTTGTTGCGGCCGACCAGCACCTGATCGGCATCCATCACCCGCTGCGGATCGAGCTGATCGCGCGTCACCACCTCGGTGTCGCCATAGCGGCCGCGTTCGAGTCCCCTGCCCTCGCGCACGTCCATCGACAGCCGGACGATCGGGTCGTCCTGGGCCTGGCGATGCACCTCGGTCAGCATCACGTCGGGCTCGGCATTGGTGAAGAAGCCGCCGCCCTGAATCGGCGGCAGCTGCGCCGGATCGCCAAGCACCAGCAGCGGGCAATCGAACGACATCAGGTCGCGGCCGAGTTCTTCATCGACCATCGAGCATTCGTCGATCACGATCAGCTTGGCTTTCGACGCCGGCGCGTCGTCCCACAGCTCGAAGCTCGGCTGTTCGACGCCACTCTCCTTGGTGCGGTAGATCAGCGAATGGATGGTGGAGGCGTCGTCGCACCCCTTGTTGCGCATCACCAGCGCCGCCTTGCCGGTGAAGGCGGCGAACTTGACCTCACCATCGACGCCTTCGGCAATTTCACGCGCCAGCGTGGTCTTGCCGGTACCGGCGAATCCGAACAGCCGGAACACCAGCGGCGTGCCGTTGCGGCCGGGCCTGGCTTTGAGCCAGGCGCCGACGGCTTTCAGCGCCTCGTCCTGGACAGGGGTGAAGGTGGTCATGGGATCTCGCGGGCGGACCACGCGGCGGGCAACGCCCGCAGCGACTCGGTGCCGGCAAGCTAACGCGTCGGGCGCTC
>NZ_QTKI01000709.1:0-1251 GCF_010820945.1 Rhodopseudomonas sp. BR0C11 | reverse complement strand
CTCGAAGAGGTGCTGATGAAGGGCGCGACGCACAATCTGATCGTGCGCACCCGCACCGACGTGGCGCTGTACGTGCTCAACCACAAGCGCGGCCATCTGCGCGACCTCGAGACCGGCTTCCGGGTGTCGCTGTCGGTGTTGGCGGATCCGACCGTCAGCGGCCAGCAGTCGTTCGTGATAGACCGCGGCGAACAGGTCCACACGCTGGAGACCGCCAAGGCGCTGCTCGCGGCACAGATCGCCGCCTCCCCGGCGCCGCTCGACGAGCCCGAGGATGACGACGGCTACGATTTCGAAGCCGAGATCGAAACCGACGAGACTGTCGGCCTCGCCGAGGATCAGGGCAGCGAAGCCGGTGAAAGCGAAGGCGAAGGCCGCAAGCGCCGTCGCCGCCGCCGTCGTCGGCGGTCGGGCGAGCCGCGTGACGCCGCCGAGGCCGGTGCAGTGGGCGAAGACGGCGAGCAGCCGTTCGTGACCGAAGGCGTCGAACAGGTCGGCGAAGCTGACGAAGGCGACGAGGCCGGTGAAGATGACAGCGAGGCCGAAGTCCGCGCCGACCAGGGCGAGAACGGCGAACGCCGTCCGCGCCGCCGCGGTCGTCGTGGTGGCCGCCGCCGCCGTGGCACTGCGGATGGCACCGAGACAGAGGCCGGCGTGGTCGGCTCGATCAGCGACGAACTGAACGCAACCGACGAAGCCGAATCCGCCGATGCGGTCGCCGACTTCGACGGCGGCAGCCCGTCGGTGCAGCCGGGCTTCGAACCGGCAGCCGAGACCGAACAGCCGCATCACGCCGCGCCGCAGGACGCTGCGCCGTCCGAACCGCAGCACACGGCAGCAGCCGCCGCCGCACTCGACAGCGGCGACGCATCCGCCGAAGACGACAGCGCCGCGAAGAAGGCTGCGCGTCGCCGCTCTACGGTTCGCGAAAAGGTGAGCTTCGGCGCGCAGGCCGCCTCCGACACGACGACGGAAGCCGCGGCCGACGTGCAGCCCGAGCCGACCGCTGAGGCCGAGCAGCCCGCAGCGGCCGCGCCTGCGACAGAAGCCCCCGCCGCCGAGGCAGCGACGCAAGCAGCCGAGCAGCCCGCGCAGGAGCCCTCCTCCACCGCCCCGCGCCGCGTCGGCTGGTGGTCCCGCCGGTTCGGCGGCGGCAATTAAGCCGCCATCAAGACAACAGCTTCCAAAATGCCCGCGCACGCCGCGGGCATTTTCATTTCAGCCGCCAGCGGTCGGTTTGCGACCATCGTC
>NZ_QTKI01000071.1:0-15912 GCF_010820945.1 Rhodopseudomonas sp. BR0C11 | reverse complement strand
ACCGCCCGCGCCGCCGCTGACCACGACCACGCGCGGTTTGGCTTTGGCGATCACCGGACAGGCGAACATCGCCGTTGCCGCCGCTGCGGCGCGGATCACGCCGCGGCGGCTGATCAGGTTCGGCTTGGACACGTCGTAGCTCCGCAAATTCAAGCGCGGGCCGACGCGCGAAGCGCCGGCCCGCAGTGACATCAGGAGAAGATGTCGGCGGTGATGCCGGCATACCATCCCATGTTCTCTTCCGAAGTCTGCAGCCGAATGCCGGCGTCTTCGCCGGTCTTCGACACAAACCCTTCGATCTCGGTGATCTTGCCGTCCTTCGGCTCGTAGCGACCACCGATCTTGACCGTATCGTCCTGCGCCAGCACCGACCAGCAGGTGTTGGCATAACGCGCCGGGAAGGTGCGCGATCCTGTGAGCTCGCCGCGCACCGCATTGGCGACCACCTTGGCCTGGCTGTTGGCCGAGAACGCCGATTTCGGCATCGCGCCGGCGATCGACGCGTCGCCCAGCACATAGATGTTGGGATCGATCGCCGACTTCATGTTGGTGGCGTCGATCGGGCAATAGCCGGTTTCATTGACGAGATTGGCCTCGCGCGCGATCTTGCCCGCCATCTGCGCCGGAATGACGTTGACCATATCGGCCTTGATGGTCTCGAAATCGGTGGTCACCGTCATCGCGGCCGGATCGACGCCCTTGATGCCACCGTGCATCTTCGGGTCCATCCACTCGACCATGCCCGGATAGTGCTTCTGCCAGCCTTCCTGGAACAGCGCCATCTTGGAGAATTTGTCCTTCGGATCGAGCACGATGATCTTGGACTTGGTGTGACCCTTGGCCTTCAGCACCTTGGCCATCACCGAAACGCGCTCATACGGACCCGGCGGGCAGCGATACGGATTCGGCGGCGCCACCATCACGATGGTCGCGCCATCCTGCAGCGCGTCGAGCTGCTTCTTGACCAGCCTGGTCTGCGAGCCGGGCTTCCAGCCGTGCGGCATGATTTCGGCGGCGGCTTCTGAATAGCCGGGCACCGAGTCGAATTTGATATCGATGCCGGGCGCCATCACCAGCCGGTCGTACGGCACGGCAGAGCCGTCGGCGAGCCTGACCTCCTTCTTGTCGCGATCGATCGCTGCGGCGAACTGCCGGACATGCTTCACGCCGTAGCTGCCGAGCTTGTAGCCGTGGCTGATCGACTCGAACGAGCGCATATCGCCGAGATAGAGATTGGAGTGGAAGCAGGTGACGAAGGTCTCCAGCGGCTCGATCATCGTGACGTCGACCGCGCCTTGCGAGTCCCGCGCCACATATTTCGCCACGGTGGCACCGCCCGGCCCGCCGCCGATCACCACCACGCGCGGCTTGGCCTGCGCACGCAGCACGCCGGGCATGCCGACCGCACCCGCTGCCGCCAATAAGCCAGCTGAAAACTGGCGCCGATTGATCCTCATCTCGTCCCCTCCAATTATGTTGATCGACTACCGGATGTCTCCACTCCGGTCCGCGGTGCGCTCGATTTGTTGTTTTTCGATGCTGCCGAAGTAGCTCGCGAGCGCCGCGATCTCTTCGTCGTTGAACTTGGCGGCGATCGCCCGCATCACCGGATTGTCGCGGACCTTGTCGCGATATTCGGTGAGCGCGGCGATCAGCTCCGGCTCGTCGCGGCCGACGATCGACGGGATGCCGTCGAACCGGCCGCTGATCTGATGGCAGGTGACGCATTCACTCGACAGATATTCGCCGAGCTCGCGGTCGCCGCCGGCCAGCGCCGGCCCCGCAAGCACGCAGACGAGCAGCATCGCCGCGGCGCTGAGCCGCGCCCGCAACGCGACGTGCATCTGCAGCGCCGGCGAGCGGGCGCAATCCGAGCGATCGAAATATCGGCCGAGCACGGCCATCGTCATCCTCCCGAGACAAAGTCGTAGTGGCGTGCCGGCTTAGTTGCCGGTCTGTTTCGCCGAAAGAGCCGGCTCGATCGCCGGGGCCGCGTCCGCTTTGGCCGCCGCTTTCGCGTCGAGCAGCGTATGCGTCGCCAGCGCGCCGAGCCACATCGAAGCCAGCGCCAGCCAAGCGGTCACCGCAAAAATTGAACCGCCGGTGACGCCGGCGCCGACCGCGCAGCCGCCGGCCAGCATGCCGCCGAATCCCATCAGGAAGGCCCCGGCCGCATAACGGCCCATGCTGAGCCCGTCATGGAAGCCCTGCAGCTTCCAGTCCCGCCCGATCAGTGCGGCGAGCAGCGAGCCGGCGAACACGCCCGGCACCAGCCCGATGTCGAAGCCGAGCGGCACCGAGGGCGAGTTGATCAGCCCCATCAGCGTATCGGCCGAGGGCCCCGTGAAGCTGACGCTCTTGATCTGGGTCGGCGCGAACGAATGCTGCGCCAGAATGTAAGTGACCAGCCAGCCGCCGGTGACGGCGAGGCCGACGCCGATCGCGGCAAGGCCGGTGATGATGCCGATCCGGTTGCGCCAGCCGAGCCACAGCGCCCACACCAGGACGGTGAAGCCGAAGGCGGCGCCGATCACCGGACCAGCATGAACCACGGTGAGCAGGTTGCGCGATGCGCCGCCCGGCAGCGTCCATAGCGAGGTGAGGAACTCGCGCACCGGCGACAGCACGCCGCGCAGCGACGCCTGTGCCACGATGGTGAGGATCAGACCAGTGACCAGCGCGCGCAAGTTCCCGGTGCCGGACAGCACGAGCAGCCTGCTGGCGCAGCCGCGCGACAGGATCATGCCGGCGCCAAACATCAGCCCGCCGATGATCGCACCCGACAGGCTGCCGGTGGCGGCGAGCTGTCGCGCTTCGGATACGTCGAGCACGCCAGAGGTGATTGCGACCTGGGTGGCGGCAACCGCGGCCGAGAACGTCAGCAGCCACACCGCGAGCTTGGGACCGAACGAGCTTTCGGAAAACTCGATCACCGCCGAGCGCAGACAGAACTTGCTGCGTTCGGCGGTCGCGCCGAACACCAGCCCCACCAGCAGACCGCCCGCGGTCAGCAGCGTGGTTTCGCCGAAGCGCTCGATGAGAAGGTCGAGATCCAAAAGAAGCGTTCCTCGTCTTTGCGGCACGCTCGACTGCAACCCGTCGTCGGTCGTCTTCGATCTTCCAAACAGCGGCCGCGGAACGACAGATTGTCCTCCGCATGCGCCGATCGACATTGATCTGGCGCAACCGAACTAATCAACCAGCCGAACGCTGGTGCAATTACTTGGCGCGCGCCGCGCTGGAACCGCGGCGTACGCCATCACGTATCAGTCCACTTTCGGCCCGGCTTTTTCGTCGGGCGTAACGTCGACCGCGATCGCGCGGCCGATCACCTTCGGGGCAGGCCCGCAATCCTTCATGCACGGGTTCTTGTTCCAGAACGCCTTCTCGGCCGTATCACGATCGTCTTCGTAGAAACCATCCGCGTTGGGCATCTTCACCTTGGCGAGATTGGTCTGGTTCAGCTCGAAGTCCTGATCCTTGATGACGTCGTTCATGTTGAGGATGTACGCCGTCAGCGCGTAGATTTCGTCGTTACTGAGCGAGCGCGCGTTGCCGAACGGCATCGCGTGGCGGACGTAGTCGTACACCGTGGTGGCGTCCGGCCAGTACGAACCGATGGTCTTGTCGGGACGATCCGCCTTCAGCGTGCCGTGGCCGCCGGACAGCACCGGATAGCGGCCGACGCCTTCGCCGAATTCGCCGTGGCAGGTCGAGCACTTCTCCTGAAACAGCGCATCGCCTTCCTTGGCAGTGCCGCGCCCCGGCGGCAGCCCCTGACCGTCGGGACGGACATCGATGTCCCAGGCCGCGATCTCTTCCGGCAGCGCCGGGCGGCCCAGACCGAGCTTCACCGGCGCGGACGGCGCAGCCGGCACGGCGGCCTGCGTCGGCGCTTTGGCTTCCTTTACCGCGTCCTTGGCCTTGTGACCCGGCTTGTGTTCGGCACCGGCCTGCGCCAGCGGCAGCACCATCGCGGCGACGATTGCGAACCCAGCGAGAGCCTTAAGCGATTTCGACATTTTCGGTCACTCCGTCGGGATGCACGAGCCAGGTCTGGATGCCGTTGTTGTGGTACACGGAGTTGACGCCGCGGATCTTGCGCAGCTCCGCCTTGGTCGGCTGCACATAGCCGGTCTCGTCGATCGCGCGCGATTGCAGCATCAGCTCTTCGCCATTCCAGTCGAAGTCGACGTAGAACCGCACGATCGACTTGTTCAGCACCGGGCCGTCGATCCGCGCCTCGTACCAATTGCGGCCGCCATCCATCGAGACGTCGACACGCTTGACAGTGCCGCGGCCGGACCAGGCAATGCCGGTGAGCACGTTGCGGCCCTTGAACTTGAGCGGCATCTGCGGCGACGGGCTGGTGATGACGCTCTTGGCGTCCATCACGAAGGTATGTTTGCGCGCACGGCCGTCGGGCATCAGGTCGGTGTACTTCGAAGTCTCTTCGCGGGTCTGCCACGGCATGTCGCCGACTTCGATCCGGCGCAGCCACTTCACCCACAGATTGCCCTGCCAGCCTGGGATCACGGCGCGCAGCGGATAGCCGTTCTCCGGACGTAGCGCTTCGCCGTTCATCGCATAGGCGATCATCACGTCGTCGAGCGCCTTCTCTAATGGCAGCGACCGATCCATCCCGGCAGAGTCGGCGCCTTCGAGCAGCAGCCATTTGGCGTTCGACTTCACGCCGGCCTGGTCGAGCAACGTCTTCAGCGTGACGCCGGTGTACATCACGTTGTGGATCATGCCGTGGGTGAACTGGCAGCCGTTGAGTTGCGCGCCGCGCCACTCCATGCCGGAGTTCGCCGCGCACTCCAGGAAGTAGATCTTGTTGACCCGCGGCATCCGCTTGATGTCGTCCATGGTGAACACCAGCGGGGTGTCGACCAGGCCGTGGATCATCAGCCGGTGCTGCGCCGGATCGATCTCGGCGACGCCGCCGTGATGCCGTTCGAAGCACAGGCCGGACGGCGTGATGATGCCGTCGAGCGCATGCAGCGGCGTGAAGTTGACCGAGGACTCCGGCGACGCGGTGAGCCACGACACGTCGCGGCGGATCACGTCCTTCTCGAATTTCGACGGCACGCCGTAGGGACGCTTGTCGACGCCGTCGCCGAGATAGCGATTCCAATCCTGAATCTCGGTGATCGCCGGATCGGGCTTGGCCGCCTCACCGGCTTTGGCCGCGAGCGACGACAGCATCGACCCAGCACCGGCGAGACCGGCCGCACCAAGCCCCGCCGCGCCGAGAAACCGGCGGCGGTTGAGGACGTCGGATGTGGGCTTTTCACTCATGCCGCTAGCCTCTTTCTCATTGCGATACGTGAATGTATGGAACACACCAGTCCGCACTTCCGGCGCTGATCAGGCGCCGGAGACTTTGACCGCGCTGTTGGGCTCGATCTTCACCGGGCCGGCGCTGGCGACGTGCTTCTCCAGCACCTCCCAGATCGGCGGACCTTCGGTGCCCTGATTGACGCTGGCCCAGCCGGACACCGTGTACTTCTTCGACGCGTCGATCGGCTTGCCGGTCGCCAGATGCGTCATGTTGGAGATGCGCGAGCCCATCTCCTTGGAGACGTCGATCGCGTAGCCCATGCCGCCGGTGCGCACCATGTCGCCACCGCCCTGATAGTAAGGGTCGGGATGGAAGATGTTGTCGGCGATATCTTCGAGCACGTTCTTGAGCTGCTCGCCGGTCATCTCGGTGCGGTAGCAGTTCGGATAGGTGATCGCGGTGGCGTTGGTGATCGCCTCCCAGGTGATGCTCTGTTCCGGCAGCAGCGTGCCGCCCCAGCGGAAGCCGGGCGACAGCGCGATCTCGGTGTCGCGCTGCTTCAGCATCGCGTCGCAGATCAGATCGTCGAAAGTGCCGTTGAAATTGCCGCGACGATACAACAGCGAGTCGGTCTTGCCGACGACGCGGGCGAGATCCTTGGCGTAAGGCTCGCGCAGCTTCTCGACCAGCTTGGCCATCTCCGGGTCCGGCGCGATCGCGTCGGCAAACACCGGCATCAGCTTGAAGCGGATGTCCGCGACCTTGCCGCCGTCGACCTTGATGTCCAGCCGCGACACGAACTTGCCGTGCGAGCCCGACGCCACCAGCACGGTGTCACCGACCTTGACCACGCCGGGCATCGCGTCATGAGTGTGGCCGGTGAGGATGACATCGAGGCCCTTCACGCGGCCGGCGAGCTTGCGGTCGACATCGAAGCCGTTGTGCGACAGCAGCACCACGATCGCGGCGCCGTCGGCGCGCGCATCGTCGACCTGCTTCTGCATGTCCTCCTCGCGGATGCCGAACTCCCAGTTCGGAAACATCCAGCGCGGATTGGCGACGGCGGTGCGCGGCAACGCCTGGCCGATCACCGCGATCTTGACACCGCCGCGCTCGAACATCTTGCGCGCCTCGAACACCGGCTCCTGCCATTCGATGTCGCGGACGTTCTGCGCCAGGAAAGCGAACGGCGCCTTCTCGGCGATTTCCTTGACGCGGTCGGCGCCGTAGGTGAACTCCCAATGGCCGGTCATCGCATCGACCTTGAGGCCGGCAAGCGCGTCGATCATGTCCTGGCCGTTGCTCTTCAGCGAGCTCCAGCTGCCCTGCAGCGCATCACCGCCGTCGAGCAGCAGCACCTTGTCGGCGCCGCGCTCGGCGCGGATCGCCTTGACCAGCGTGGCGATGCGGTCGAAGCCGCCCATCTTGCCGTAGTTGCGGGCAAGCGCGGTGAAGTCGTCCGCGGTCAGTGCGAACGCATCCGGCGACCCGGTCGCGATGTGGAAGTACTTGCGGAATTCCTCGTCGGTGAGATGCGGCGGCTTGCCCTTGACCTCGCCGACGCCGAGATTGACCGAGGGCTCGCGGAAATGCAGCGGCACGAGCTGGGCGTGTGTGTCGGTGATGTGCAGCAGCGTCACCGTGCCGAGCGGATCGAATTTGAGGATGTCGCCCTGGGCCAGTCGCTGCTGAGCAGCCACCCGCCCGATCGGCCCAAGGCCACCGGCGATCGTCAGTGCCGATGCGGCGGCCGTCGCCTGCAGGAATTCCCGCCTCGAGATCATCGTTTCATCCCTTGCTTCGCGCCGCGTTCGGCACCGCCGCCGTGACAGGCGACCGTTGATTCAGCCGCAGATCCTCGTTCCGGGAGCCGATCCGGCTCCCGGTGGTCTGCGACGGATAGTTAGGTCGTGACGTTGGTCGCGATCAGGCGACGGTCAGCTTGTGCTTGGACTCGTACACCGAGCCGTCATCGTCCTTCCACAGGAAGGCAAACTCGCCGCTCTCCGACGCCTTGTAGAAGAACGACTGATACGGGTTGGCGGAGATCGCCGGATTCCACTCGGCCTCGAACACCATCTTGCCGTTGAACTGGGCCGTGAAGGTGTTGATGATCTTGCGCGGCACGATTTTGCCAGACGCGTCCTTGCGCTGGCCGGATTCCATTTCGTGGGAGATCAGCGTCTTGATTTCGATCAGTTCGCCCGGCTTGGCCTGGGTCGGAACGCGGACGCGCGGAGTCGGTTTGACGGACATTGAAATTTCCTCGCCTGGATTGTTGCCGTTGCCGGATTAACCGCCGCAGCCGCCGATGGTGACCTTCACACTCGACTTGGTCGAGTACAGCTTGCCGTCCGACATCTCCGCGATGCAGATGATGTTCTGGGTCTGCGCCAGCCGCATCCGGGTCGAGGCCGAAGCCTTGCCGCAGGCCGGAGTGAACTTGTAGCTGACGATGCCGGGCAGCGGGTTGCCGTCGGCGAACACGTGGACGGCCTTGACGTAGTCCGCGTCGGTCATCGGGCTTTCGACGTCGACGGTGATCGGCACCACCAGGCCGTTTTCGGCGATCTCCGGCACGTCGAGCTTGATCTTGCCGCTGTCGAACTTCTTGTCGCCGTACAGCTTCTTGATCTCGGCATCGACCATCGCCGCATCGGCGAAGGACATCCGCGGCGCCAGGAGCGCGGCAAGGCCGGCGATGCCCGCCAGCGCCAACGCCTCGCGACGGCTCGTCTCGGTCTTCATGAACACCATTGGGCATCCTCCATCAGGGAGTCTTTCGCGTCCCTTGCCATACTAACGCTTGACGATTGCAAGCGCGATCGGTCATGATCCGCAAACATCATTATATTGTTTTTCTTGAATGTAAAGATGCCAGGCAGCGCGCCGAGGTATCGTCGGCCGCAACTCACAAGACGGTCGCCGAGGAGGGAGGACACATGAGACCCATCACCGCTCTATCGGCGGTGATCGCTGTTGTGCTTTGCACAATGCCGATCGTCGCAAAGGCGCAGGACGCCAGCGAGAAGGAAATCGAGCGCTATCGCGAGATGATTTCCGACCCGATGTCCAATCCCGGATTCCTTGCGGTCGATCGTGGCGAACAATTGTGGGCGGAGAAGCGCGGCACCAAGAATGTCTCGCTCGAAAGCTGCGATCTCGGTCTCGGCGCCGGCAAGCTCGAAGGCGCGTTCGCGCAGCTGCCGCGCTACTTCAAGGATGCCGACCGGGTGATGGATCTGGAGCAGCGCCTGCTGTGGTGCATGCAGAACATTCAGGGGCTCGACACCAAAGACGTCGTCGCGCGCCGGTTCTCAGGTCCGGGCAAACCTTCCGACATGGAAGACCTGGTGGCGTTCATCGCCAACAAATCCAGCGGCATGAAGATCGAGCCGCAGCTCAGCCATCCTAAAGAGCAGGAAATGGCCGCCGTCGGCGAAGAGTTGTTCCACCGCCGCGGCGGCGTGATGGATTTCTCGTGCTCGACCTGCCACGGCGCCGAAGGCAAGCGCATCCGCCTGCAGGCCCTGCCCTACCTCGCCGGCCCCGGCAAGGACGCGCAAGTAACGATGGCGAGCTGGCCGACCTACCGCGTGTCGCAGAGCGCGTTGCGCACGTTCCAGCACCGGCTGTGGGACTGTTATCGCCAGCAGCGTTGGCCGGCGCCGGAATATGGCTCCGACGGCATCACCGCGCTGACGCTGTATCTCAACAAGATCGCGGCGGGCGGCGAACTCGCCGTGCCGTCGATCAAGCGCTGAGGGAGCGACGCCATGACGAAGTTGCACGTTTCGATGCTGGCGCTCGCCCTCGGTGGCGCGCTGAGCTGTGCCGCCCCGATCGCGAGCCTCGCCGCCGACCAGTCGGTCAGCAAGCCGGCCGGCGCAATGAGCAAGGCTGCAGACAAGCCAGTCGAGGCGACGAAGCCCGGCCCCTCGCCGGCGCCCGCCAAGACCGCAAGCGCCGCCTCGAAGGTCTCGCCCGAAACCGTCGACGGTTACATCAAGGCGACGTTCGGCAAGGCGCCGGAAGACTGGCAGCAACGCATCGTCCCCGACGAGACGATGCAGGCCTGCAACAAGTATCGCAACGACGTGCCGCACGAGGTCGGCGATGCGATCATGAAGCGCGAGATCACCAAGGTGATTTATCCGGCCGATGGCAAATTCCTCGGCAATTGGAAGGAAGGCGCCAAGATCGCCAATAACGGCCAAGGCGGCCAGTTCTCCGACAAGCCGGAAACGGTCCATGGCGGCAATTGCTACGCCTGCCATCAGATGGCGAAGTCGGAAGTGTCGTTCGGCACGCTCGGCCCGAGCCTCACCCACTACGGCAAGGACCGTAACTACACCGAAGCCGAGATCAAGCAGGCCTACACCAAGATCTACAATTCGCAGGCAGTGGTGCCGTGCTCGAACATGCCGCGGTTCGGCACCAACGGCTTCCTCACCGAACAGCAGATCAAGGACGTGATGGCATTCCTGTTCGATCCGGAATCGCCGGTGAACAAGGAATAGAACCACCAAAACTTGCGTCATTGCGAGCGAAGCGAAGCAATCCAGCTCTTCATCGACACGGATTGCTTCGTCGCGGAGCCTGTGCCCGAACGACGCGAAGCGACGATCCGGGTGCTTCTCGCCATGACGACGGACCAGACACATTTCCTCATCGAAGATGGAGCAGTCTGATGCTCAGTAGGATCGGATTAGTCGTGGTCGGCCTCACGCTGTTGGCCGCACCAGCCCGCGCCGACGACGCGCTGGTGACCAGCAAGTCGCTCAGCCCCGAGCTCGCACTCGACGCCGCCAAGGCGGCGCTCAGCGAATGCCGCAAGCAGGGCTTTCAGGTCGCAGTGACCGTCGTCGATCGCAGCGGACTGCCGCAGGTGATGCTGCGCGACCGCTTCGCCGGCGCTCACACACCGAGCACCGCGACCGGCAAGGCCTGGACCGCGGTGTCGTTCAAGACCGGCACCGGCGAGCTCGCCAACATGACCAAACCGGGCATGCCGCAATCAGGTTTGCGCGACCTGCCCGGCGTCGTGGTGCTCGGCGGCGGACTGATCGTCGAAGCCGCCGGTTCACTGGTCGCCGGCATTGGCGTCTCCGGCGCTCCCGGCGGCGAAGCGGACGAAGCCTGCGCCAAAGCCGGCATCGAAGCGATCAAGGACAAGCTGGATTTCTGACGCCACATCGCGTCGTTCCGGGGCGCGCCGTCAGGCGCGAACCCGGAATCCCGCGGTTAGTGTGCGGGGCAACTGCCGAACCGTGCCCGCGGCAGATTCCGGGCTCGCTCGCTGAGCGCGAGCGCGCCGGAATGACGGTGGATCGACTCGTCGCGCCGCCTCACAGGCAGACTTTTGTTCGTCATTCCGCGATGTGTCGCGTCAGCGGCGCAGGCCCGGGAATGACGAGTTGCTACACCGGCCGCTTCAGCCAGTCGGTGAACGGCATCGACTGATAACCGTTCTCGCGGACGTATTTGAACATCGCCAGGAATTCTGGCGGCTCGAGCAGGCCGGGCATGCGGGCGACTTCGCGGTCCTGCGGCTTCTTGGCGGCGAGACCGTCGGCGCTCTCGGGGAAGAACTGCAGCGACGGGGTGAAGCGGATGCCGTAAGCCTGCGCAAATGCCTTCTCGCTCAGTTTGCCGCCGCCAAAATCGGTGACTTCGCGGGCGCCGATGTGATTGAGATGCACGATCTCGAAATTGTCGCGGATGTAGCTCTCGATCGCCGGATCGCGCATATGCACGTCGTGCGCGAAGCGCTTGCCCTTGGCGGTGGCGCCTTCGAGATCTTCCTTCAGATCGAGGAAGCTCTGCAGGTACCAGTCGAGCTGATACAGCCCGTCGTCGCCCAGCACCGGCTCCGCCGCGCTTGCCGGCGCAGGACGCAGCGACAGCGCACCGAGCGCGCCAAATCCCAGCGTGGCAATGGCGCCGCGGCGCGAGACTCCAGTCTTCGTCATCACCCGTACTCCCTGTTGCCGGGCGCCGTCAGCCGATCTCGCCGAAGGCGGGAAAGGTCTGCAGCAGCCATCCGGAAATCTTCGGCATCGCACCGGTGAGAAACAGCACGCCGGTCAACACCAATGCGCCGCCCATCACTTTCTCGACCGTCGCCATCTGTGCCCGTAGCCGCGCCATCAGCTGAATGAACGCGCCGGAGAACAGCGACGCCAGCAGGAACGGCAGCCCGATCCCGAGCGAATACGCGCCGAGCAGCACCGCACCGTGCGCCGCCGAGCCCTCGACGCCGGCAACCAGCAGGATCGTCGCCAGCACCGGCCCAACGCAGGGCGTCCAGCCGAACGCGAAGGCGAGGCCGACGACGTAAGCACCGAGCAAGCCGACGCCGCGGCTGACGTTGTGAAACCGGGCCTCGCGATACAACAGGCCGATCCGGAACAGCCCGAGGAAATGCAGCCCGAGCACGATGATGATGACCCCAGCCACGATGCCGAGCGCTTCGAAATGGTCGGTCACCGCCTTGCCGATCGCCGAGGCGGACGCCCCGAGCGCGACGAACACGGTGGAAAAGCCAAGCACGAACGCCAGCGAAGCGCCGACCACGCGCCCGTCGATCGCCTTGGACGGCTGATTGGCACCGCGGGTCAGCTGATCGAGGCTGACACCGGCCAAAAAGCAAAGATAAGGCGGCACCAGCGGCAACACGCAGGGCGACAGGAACGACAACACCCCGGCCCCGAAGGCGCCGACCAGCGAGATATTCGAAACCACCGCGCTTCCGCCCCTAGTTTATACATGCGAATTCGTCTATATGTATCATAGAATGACCCGGAAGATGCTGAAATCGACTCTCATTGGCGCGATTCTGTTGGGTGCGGCGCAGCTATCAGCTGTGGCGGCGCACGCTGCTGAGCTGGTGATGTTCGAGCGCGACGGCTGCGTCTGGTGCGCGCGCTGGGATCGCGATGTCGGCCCGATCTATCCCAGGACCGATGAGGCCAAGCTGCTACCGCTGCGCCGTATCAACATCGACCATGACAAAGATCCTGGCCTCGGACTTGCAACTCCGGTGCGGTTTACGCCAACTTTCGTGGTGATCGACCAGGGCCGCGAAGTCGGGCGTATCACCGGTTACATCAACGACGACGCGTTCTGGGGCCTGCTCGGTGCGCTTGCCACCAAGATCGCACCGCCGCGCAGTCACATCTGATCGTATCGCAACGCCAACGGAGACGTTAGCAGATCGCCATGCCACCGATCCTCGAACCCGATATCGAGACCGAACTGCGCGACGGCGCGGAGTACTCGCCCGAGCTCGACATGCTGATGCGCCGGGCGCGCAAGGCGAGCAACTTCCTCAAGGCGGTGTCGCACGAGAACCGGCTGTTGCTGCTGTGCCTGCTCGCCGAACGCGAACGCTCGGTCAGCGAGCTGGAGAACATCCTGTCGCTGCGGCAGTCGGCGGTGTCGCAGCAACTTGCACGGCTGCGCTACGACGGCATGGTCGACACTCGGCGGGATGGTAAGACCATTTACTACAGCCTGGCCAATGATGACGTCCGTCGCGTGATCTCGGTGATCTATGATATCTTCTGCTCGTCCGCGCGGGACGGCCAGAAGTAAGCCATCCCTCGCGGCACGCTAACAATAAGCTGACGCAAGCGCGCATCGTACGCCTGCGCGCAAACGAGGGAACCCCATGCAGGATGCATCCGCCTGGATGCTCGCGCTGGCCGGCCTGTGCGTCGGCGTCACCGCTGGTTTTTTCGTGCGGTTGGCGCGGCTGTGCTCGTTCGGGGCGGTCGAAGACGCGCTGATGGGCGGCGATACCCGCCGCCTGCGCATCTTCGGTCTGGCGCTCGGCATCGCGCTGCTCGGCACTCAGGCGCTGGTGATCGCCGGCCAGCTCGATCCCGGCCAATCCAACTATACCGCCCCGGCGCTGCCGCTGATTTCGATCGCGATCGGCAGCGTGCTGTTCGGCATCGGCATGGCGTTCGTCGGCACCTGCGGCTTCGGTTCGCTGGTGCGGCTCGGCGGCGGCGATCTGCGCAGCTTCGTGGTGATCCTGGTGCTCGGCGGCGCCGCCTATGCGACGCTGCGCGGGATGCTGTCCGGCTTCCGCATCACCGTGCTGGAGCGGTTCGCGCTGACGATGCCGGACGGCATCAACGCCGATCTCGCTTCGCTGCTCCAGCATATGTCCGGCATGGACCTGCGCGCGGTGATCGCCGCGCTCGGCGGCGGCGTGCTGTGCCTGATCGCGCTTGGCGACAAGCGGCTGCGGCGGACGCCGCGGCTGCTGGCTGCCGGCGTCGCGCTCGGCGTGCTGACGGTGGTCGGCTGGCTCGCGACCACCAAGCTCGCCGATCCGTTCGCCGGGCCGGTGCATCCGCAAAGCCTGACCTTCGTCTCGACGGTCGGCAAAGCGGTGTATGCCGGGCTGCTCAACGTCGCCAACTTCGCCGACTTCGGTGTCGGCACCGTGTTCGGCGTGGTTGCAGGTGCGTTTCTAGCCGCATGGCACACCGACGAGCTGCGCTGGGAAGCGTTCGACGATGACCACGAGATGCGCCGCCACGTCGCCGGCGCGGCGCTGATGGGATTCGGCGGCATCCTGACCGGCGGCTGCACCATCGGGCAGGGCATCACCGCCGGCTCGGTGATGGCGCTGTCGTGGCCGATCGCCATCGCCGGCATGATGCTCGGCGCCCGCATCGGCATCGCGGTGCTGGTCGACGGCTCACCGCGCGAGCTGATCCGCCGCCGGTTCGATGCTTGGCGTGAATTGCTGCGGCGACGCCGGCCGCCGGCGGTTACGGCCGCAAATAAGCCCAGCCGTCGTCCTGCAGCTCCATCAGACGCACCGCACCCGACGGCACCGCACTCGCTTGCGGAATGAGAGTGACGGCGTGGCCCTCATGCTTCTCCATGCCGGTCTTGGTGTTCTCGCAGGCCGCAAACTTGATGCTGGAGGGAAACGCGCCGTCGGCGATCTGCTTGATGCGGTCCTTCACCGGCGATGAATCGGCGCGCAGCATGTGCAGGCCGGGCCCGAAGGTGACGACTTCGACCTGAACGTCCTCGTTCTTGGCCTTGTAGTATTCGATGATGTTGGCGGCGTTGTTCAGCGCCAGGTTCATCACCGCGGGATCGTTCTGATCGACCTGGATCGTGACCCGGTGCAACTTGGCATCGGCCGCAAAGCCAGGGGCCGCAGCGGCAATCAGCAGCGCCGCCGCAGCGGCAGCCTTGAACAACGACTTCATCGTACTCCTCCCGGAAGGTTTGTTTGACGCGCACGCTAACCGCACCCGCCGCCGAAGTCATCTGCGAGCGAGCGGTGCCAAGTGATCACGTTGCCGTCAGGTCGCAAGGGGATTTTGGGTTCGGCATTCCGGGGCGCGAGCTCAGCTCGCGAACCCGCCAATCTCTTTGAAGCAATCTCGGGATTCCGGGTTCGCGCGTTTTCACGCGCGCCCCGGAATGACTGCCTTTAGCTTTCACCGCGTCGCCAGCGCCGCGACCGGAGCGAAGCGGCGGATGCCGAGCGCGGCGCCGCCGACGATGCCGGCCACCGCGATGAACGACGGCAGCGCCAGCGTCGATAGGCCGGTGAGGCCCTGCCCGACCGAGCAGCCATAGGCCATCGCACCGCCGGCGCCCATCAGCGCGGCGCCCAGCGTCGAGCGCAGCATGTGCGGTGCCGAGGTGAAGCCCTCCAGTGCAAACCGGCCGGTGAGCAGCGCAGTCGTGGCGCTGCCGGCGAACACACCGACCGCGAGTGCAACGCCGAAGCTCAGCGTCAGGCCGGTCGAGAACATCGCATATTGCAGCGTATCGGCCAGCGGCGCGACGAAGCTCAGCGAGGTGGCCGGGATCGGGTTGAACTCGTCGGCACCGAAGTAACCGGTGGCGAGCCAGCCGGCGACGACCAGCAGACCGATCACTGCACCCGCGGTGATCTGGCCGGTGGCGCGACGGAACGAGCGATCGGAAAATGCAAACACCAGCAGCGCCCCGGCGGCGATCAGCACCGCGGCGATCTGGGCGAAGGCCTCACCGACGCCGAGCGCGCCGATCAGCGACGGCACCGAGACGTGCGGCGGCGACACCTGAGTCCACTGCAGAAAAGCAAGCCGCGCCGGAGCGATCAGGCCCTTCAGGGTCATCTGCGCCGCGACCGCGATGATCCCGACCACCAGCAGCGAGCGGAGATTGCCCTTGCCGAGCAGCACCAGCGCGCGCGACGCGCAGCCGTTCGCCAGCACCATGCCGAGGCCAAACATCAGGCCGCCCAGGAAGATCAACGGGGCGGAGAACGACGGCTGCAGATACAGCGACTTGCCGATGTCGACATAACCGAGGCCGGAGATCAGTTGCGTGCCGACGATCGCGACCGCCAGCGCCACCGCGTAGCTGCGCAGCTTGCGGCCATCGTCCTTGGTCCAGTAATCGCGCAGGCCGCTCATCAGGCAGAAGCCGCTGAGCAGCGCCGCGACGCCAAACGCGGCGCCGATCGCAAAACCCAACACGATCACCAATTCGGGCATCTGCATCGACCGATCCTCCAGCCGGCGCGCCAATTGGCGCGCCTTTCGAGGCTGGATCTACGCATCGCCTGGATACCGGTAAATACGGCCCGAAAATTAAGC